>JAHJUC010000238.1 GCA_018829385.1 Alphaproteobacteria bacterium | reverse complement strand
GGCCTCGTGCAAGTAGCTGGGTTTGATGCGATCGGCAATCTGGTCACCGATGAACCGGTGGCTGACGATATCGGCGCGGCACTGGCCGCGGCGGGCACCCAGCTGATCATTGCCGGAGCCGGACCCGACAAGCCGGTGGATACCGCGGAAGAGTGAAGCCGCAGCCAGTGCGGCTTCACCTGTCCTGAATGCCGAAACTAGCGCCGGATGATCATCTCCTCCGGCCCGTAGGGGAAGTTGGTGATGTTTTCCGCCCCGGTCTCGGTGATGATGAAAATGTCGTGCTCGCGATAACCGCCCGCACCCGGCATGCCTTCCGGAATCATGATCATCGGCTCCATCGATACGACCATACCCGGCTCGAGCACCGTGTCGACGTCCTCGCGCAGTTCCACACCGGCTTCACGGCCATAGTAGTGGGAGAGGACACCGAAGGAGTGGCCATAGCCGAAGGATCTGTATTTCAGGAGATCCCAGGCGCGGTACATGTCATTGAGCGCCAGCGCGATCTCGGAGCATTTCTTGCCCGGACCCATCATGTCGGAGCCGGCCTTCATCACGGCGCAGTTCTTCTCCCACAGATCGAGATGGGCATTGGATGCCTCCTCGCAGAACAGGGTGCGTTCGATGGCGGTGTAGTAGCCGAAGATCATCGGGAAGCAGTTGAGCGACAGGATATCGCCGCGGGCGATCTTCTTGTTGGTGACCGGATTGTGCGCGCCATCGGTCATGATGCCGGACTGGAACCAGGTCCAGGTGTCCATCAGTTCGACAAAGGGAAAGCTCCTGCCGATGTCGCGCACCATGGCCTGGGTGGAGGCGAGTGCCACTTCATATTCGGGGACGCCTTCGGCCACCGCCTCCATCACCGCGCGGGCGCCGACATTGCACACACGCGTGCCTTCACGGATGAGCGCGTGTTCTTCCGCCGACTTCATCGTCCGCATCCACATCGAGGCTTCGGCGACATCGACGAACTCGACGCTTGGAAACGCATCGCCGAGCAGCTTGCGGAAATCGAGCGAGACGTGGTCGAACTCGATGCCGACACGGCGGGCGCCGGACGGGATCAGAGATTTCAGTGCTGTGAAGAAATTGTCCCGGCGCCAGTCCGAATAGATGATGTTGTCGCCGTGGCTGCGCCGCCAGGGCTGGCCGCCATCAATCCCTGCCGAGACGGTGGTTGCGTTGTCCTGCGTCAGAACGAAGCCGAATTTGCGGCCGAAATAGCAGTAGAGGAAACCCGAATAGTAGCAGATGCCCTGGTAGGAGGTGAAAACCGCGGCATCGATGTTTTTGGTCGCGAGATGAGCGCGCATCGCGTTCTGACGCCGGTCCATCTCAGTCACCGAGAAGGGCGACCATTCCTTGTCTCCGTTCTTCCACTGGAAGACGTGCAGCATGTCGTCGGTGCTGTTGAGATGTGTCATTTTGAGGATCGCTTCGTTTGGGCCTGATGGCCCGCGACCCTATTGCCGCGGACGTTGGCCTGGCCGGGAAGTGAAACCGGCTCGGGTAGTATATGCTATCCGTTCTGTCATGCAGCTTCAGAATTTGACACCGTCTGGTGCCGGAGCGACACCGAAGCCCAAGCCCGATATCAGCCCGGTGACAGGCCACGCAGGCGTTCGGACCGGCGGCGGAGCAATTCCACGACCGTCAGCAGCATGATCGAAATCACCACAAGGATGGTCGCGACCGCGAGAATGGTCGGGCTGATCTGCTCGCGCAAGCCTGTAAACATCTGCCAGGGCAGCGTTTTCTGTCCTGCCGAACCGACAAAGAGAACAACGACCACTTCGTCAAACGAGGTGATGAAGGCGAAAAGACCGCCCGAGATCACGCCCGGCAGGATCAGGGGCATCTGTACCCGGAAAAAGGTGGTGACGGGATCGGCGCCCATGTTGGCCGCGGCCCGGGTCAGCGACTTGTCGAAGCCGACCAGTGTCGCCGTCACCGTAATAATGACGAAGGGAATGCCGAGCGCGGCATGCGCAAGCACCACACCGATATAGGTCCCCTGCAGGCCGATGCGGGAGTAGAAGAAATACATCCCGGCCGCAGAAATGATCAAAGGCACGATCATCGGCGAAATCAGGACCGCCATGATCGCCCGCCGGAACGGAACATGCGGTTGCGACAGGCCGATTGCGGCCAGTGTGCCCAGCGAAACCGAGATCAGCGTCGCCGCCGGAGCGATCTGCACCGAGTTTTTCAAGGCCTGCTGCCAGTCGGGGTTTGTGAAGAAATCGCGGTAGTGCTTGAGCGAATAGCCTTCAGGATCAAACGACAGCATGGCCGGGGTGAAGGTGAAGAAGTTCTCGGCGTTGAAACTCAGCGGGATGATGGTGAGAATCGGCGCGATGAGGAAAAAGAAGATCGCACCGCAGATGAACTTGAAGGTGTTGTGCCAGAGCACCTGACCCGGTGTGGCATAGATCGGTGTTCCGGCGCGATAGCTGCCGGTGGACAGCCAGTAGGATAGCCAGGACAGCACGAAGCCAACGATCACGCCGCCAACAATACCGGCTGTTCCGGCGATCAGCAGGCCGCCAATTGCAAACAGTACGGTGGCGGCGAGGATTCCGGCGCGCTTTGACGGCACGAAGCTTGTCATCACCCAGGCGAGCGCCACGCCGCAGACGGCGCCGAGGAGGGTTCCCAACAGCGAAGCCCCGTTGGCGGTGCCGACGAGAAAACCCATTGCGGCGCCGGCGAGCGCCATCAGGGGCAGGACAAAGCGGACAAGATCGACTGCGGGCTTGGTGTATTTGCTCATCGTTCTTATCCCAGGCTCACATTGTCGATGCCCACAATCCGGTCATAGACCCAGTAGAGCAGCAACACGACCGCCAGCAGAATCGTCCCCAGCGCGGCAGCTAAGCCCCAGTTGAGCGAGGACGAAATGTGGTAAGCGATCCGGTTGGAAATGAAGGTGCCGGTCGTGCCACCCACCAGCTCGGGGGTGATGTAGTAGCCGATGGACAGGATGAAGACGAGGATCGACCCGGCGCCGATGCCCGGCACAGACTGCGGGAAATACACCCGCCAGAATGCTGTCCAGTTGGTGGCGCCAAGGGATTTGGCCGCCCGCACATAGCTTGGCGGAATGGTTTTCATTACCGAATAGAGCGGCAGGATCATGAATGGCAGCAGGATATGCGTCATGGCGACGATGGTGCCGAATTGGTTGTTGATCATCACCAGCCGGTCCCCGTCGGAGACAAGACCAAGCCAGACCAGGATATCGTTGATGACGCCCTGTTGCTGGAGCAGCACCTTCCAGGCCGAAGTCCGCACTAGCAGAGATGTCCAGAAAGGCAGCAACACCAGGATCAGCAGCAGGTTGGAGGTTCTGAGCGGCAGGTTGGACAGCAGATAGGCGATCGGATAGCCAAGCAGGATGCATGAACCCATGATGACCATGCTCATGAACATGGTGCGCCCGAACAGCAGCATGTAGATCTGCTGGTTCTCCGGTTGGGGCTCGATGCCTGCCGGTGTCAGTTGAAGGTCGACAGAAGAAAGGAAGTAGCCGGCGGTGTAGGGCGAAGAAAACGCCTTGATGGTGCCCCAGATCTGAGGATCGGCCCAGTCCTTGTCGATGTCGAGGAATTGCTCGCGCAACGAGATCGCTTCGAAGCCATCAACCGCGCTGTCCGCTGCCCACAGCATATCCGCACCGGCGCCCGAGTAGCCTGCAAGGCCGGTTGCTGGGTCAGCGATCAGGTCGCGATAGAGCATGGTGTAGATGAAGTCTTCAGGCTGTTCTTCCGCCAGCACATCGTTCTTGTTGGCGACGATACGCTGCCAGGACTGCCAGGCCGAGGCCGTTTCGGGCAGGATGTCGGCAATGCCGGGCGACTGCATCATGGCAACCCAGACAGCCGGATCTTCCCATTTCGAATCGAGCGCCTCGAATTGCTTGGTGTACTCGTCCGTATCCATCCGGCCGATGCCGCGGCCGGTCTTGCGCAGCAGCGACGACATGCCGGTGGTCTCGTAATTGAGTCGGGATCCAAGGCGCGTGTGGGTCTTGAATTCCTCTGCCTCGGACAAGTCCACATAAAGCGCGGCATAGATGTCGTCGTCCGGTGCGGCGGCATTGCCGTCCGCGTAGTCCCACTGCTCAAGCGCGACAACGGTACGTGGAATGGTCTCGGAGACGATCTCGTTTTCGACCGAGCGGAACAACATGTCCGCGATCGGTGCGATGAAGCTTATCAGAACGAACAGCAGGAGGGGGGCGACCAACGCCAGGGCCCGAAGCTTCTGGCGGCGAAGCGCAATTTGCAGGCTTTTCTTCAACGGAGTGCCGTCAGCGGAAAGCATGGGGCCAGTTGAAGGGCTGTTCGTGGCATCGGTCATTGAGCCGGCTCCGTCCTGCTATCGCGTCAATTCATGCTTCATGCGTGGTTTGGAAGGGGCCGGCGGACGGCCCCTTCCAATCTTTCTTGTCTCGATTACTGTGCGAGCCATGCCTGGAACTTGGCGTCCAGGTCATCGCGGTAATCGGCCCACCATGTGTAGTTGTACAGGAAGGTGTTCTGCGCATTGGCCGGATCGGTCGGCATGTGCGGGCCCATATCGATACCGAGCTCGGCGTGCTTGCCAACCAGCGGTGCCGACGATTTGCGCGCAGGACCGTAGGAGATGTACTTGGCCTGGTCCGCAAGACGCTGCGTGTCGGTGGCAAACTTCAGGAAGTCCTTGACGCGTGCCAGACGGTCAGCCGGCAGACCTGCCGGGATGATCCAGCCATCCAGATCGAAAACCTGGGCATCCCAGAGCATGGCGACCGGCTGGTCCTGCTCTTCGATCAGGCTGAAGAGGCGGCCATTGTAGGTGGAGCCCATCACGACTTCGCCGTCGGCGAGCAGCTGCGGCGTATCAGCGCCGGCCGACCACCAGACAACCTGGTCCTTAATGGTGTCGAGCTTGGCGAGTGCTTGGGCCTGACCTTCTTCGGTTTCAAGCACGTCATAGACATCTTCCTTGGCGACACCATCGCAAAGCAGAGCCCATTCCATGTTGTTGATCGGACGCTTCTCCAGCGAGCGCTTCCCTGGATATTTCTCAAGGTCAAACACGTCACAGATCTGGGTCGGGGGTGTGTCGCCGACCATGTCGGTGCGATAGCCGAATGTCGTGGAGTAAACGATCTGAGGGATGTAGCAGTCACTGACGATCAGGTCACCGAAATCTTCGGAAGCCGGGGTGCCATCAGGTGCCGGAGCCAGAAGTTCGTCCGGATCATACTCCATTGCCAGGCCTTCGTCGCAAAGACGGATGGCGTCGGCAGCAACGACATCGACCAGGTCCCAGGTGATATTGCCGGCTTCGTTCATGGCGCGGAGCTTGGCCACGGCCTCGTTGGAGCTTTCGTCCCAGATCACTTCGACCTCGGGATGCATTGCCTTGTATGGCTCCGCATAGGCGTTGATCTGGCTTTTCTGGTATGCGCCGCCCCAGCTGACGATGGTCATTGAGTCCGCCATGTCGGCAGCCTGGGCATGAACGCCGGTCATCGCAAGTGCGGCTCCGCACATCAGTGTTGCGAGTTTGGATTTCATTTCTGTTCTCCTTGTTAGGATACCCGTTTATGATTTCCCCCCATGGATCGGGCAGTCGCTTGGGGGTATGGTCTAAGACTTAGGCGTCGAGCGCCCGGCAGTCCTGAGGACGCCAGCCGATCTCGATCACTTCGCCGGGCTTGAGCCGGCGCTGGTCGGGAGCATTGCGGGTCTTGACGATAAAATCATCCTTGCCCGCTACCCGAAGCCGCGTGCGGTAGATGTCACCCATGTAGATGAACTCCAGCACTTCGGCCTTCAGCGTGTGAGCGTCCGGCAACAGACGTTCACGATTGAATTCGACCCGTTCGGGCCGAATTGAAACCAAGGTCCTGTCGCCGACACTGCTGACATTGACGGGAACGGTGTCGATCAGGTCGCCATTGTCGAGACGGACGACCGCGAGCTCCTTGTCGATCTTCTCGACCTTGCCCATCAGCGTGTTGTTCTCGCCGATGAACTGGGCGACGAAGCTGTTCCTGGGCTGCTCGTAAAGCTCATCGGGGGGCGCAAGCTGCTGGATCCGCCCATCTTCAAAGACGGCGACGCGGTCCGACATGGTCAGCGCCTCGGTCTGGTCGTGTGTGACATAGACGACCGTGATTCCGAGGTTGTCGGCGATGTGCTTGATCTCGAACTGCATGTGCTCACGCAATTGCTTGTCGAGCGCCCCGAGGGGCTCATCCATCAGAACCAGTTCGGCTTCGAACACCAGGGCGCGTGCCAGGGCAATGCGCTGCTGCTGGCCGCCGGACAACTGCGCCGGCCGCCGGCCACCGAAATCGCCCATTTGCACCATGTCCAGCGCACGCCGCACCTTCGTCTCGCGTTCCGCTTTGCCGATCTTGCGGACCTCTAGGGGGAACGAGAGATTTTCGGCCACCGTCATATGCGGGAAAAGGGCGTAATTCTGGAAGACCATACCAATGCCGCGCTTGTGCGGGGGTATGTTGTTGATCTCCTTGCCGCCAAGCCTGATTGCACCGTTGGTGGCAGTCTCAAAGCCCGCCAGCATCATCAGGCATGTGGTCTTGCCTGACCCTGACGGGCCCAGCATGGTCAGGAATTCACCTTTCGCGATGGAAAGATTGAGATCCTTGACGACGAGATTTTCGCCGTCGTAGCTCTTCTGTACACCGTCGAACACGACAAAGCCGTCGTCCGTGTTGGTTGATACCAAATCAGGCTCCCTAACTTGCTGCGGGCAGTTTCGCCCTTCCCCTTCATAGATGACCCGAACAATTGGTTGTCGAAAATCACCTACTCGATTGTCTTGGCGTCCTTTCGAGGACACGCTTTATCGTTACAGATAGCGACTTGGCTGTCTACCCGTTCAACCAATTTGAATCGTAGATGAGTAATTTGGCAATAACGTCAAAGTTGAATTGATCTATATATTGCGAATTAGTGCTCAAATTATCTGCATACGCAATTTTTTTGATCTGTTGCTGATGAGGGCTTGCCGAAATAATACCCAGCTCAGCAGGCCGTGGTACCCAGGAAAACCGGGAAGGGAGGGCGTAAGCAGCGAATGCTTGGCCCTGCAAAGGTGGTTAGGAATACCAATCACACAACTGAAGCCCTCAATCGGCCCTGGCCAGATTGGCTCCGTTGATCTCTCTGAGCAGTTTTCGCTTCATTGCAGCCTCGTAGTCGTCGAAGTTTTCCGCCACGACGACGAAGGCGCCGTGCCCGTAAATGACTTCGTTCCCGTAATAGGCGACGGGGTCAGGGTCTGCGCCGCGGATTACAAGTCCGTTGACAGTGACATTGGAGAAATCGAAGTTACGGTAGGCGAGTGCTGGCTCGAAGCCCTCGTTGTTGATACCGTCTCCGGAAACATCGATGACGGATCGGGCGCAGTCGAGTGGCGCCTTGCTCAGCCGGGTGGCGGCGTAGCCGAGAGCATAGCCGAGAGCCGTTGGGAACTCTTGATGAGCGCGCTGATGCGCCTCGATGCGGTCCGCGAATTCGAATATGTCAGCATCGCCGACAAGCAGCGACCAGGACGTGATGTCCACCTGCTGGTAGCGTCCGCTCCACTCCAGCGCGGTTGCCTGAATTCCACCTGCCGCGATGATCGAACGCCGTACCTCCGGATCTCTCAGCGCGCGGGCAAGGCCACCGGTTTGCAGATTGAACTCCTCGCCGTCAACGCTCGAAGACACATCCAGCGCAAGCACAAGCGAAAGCCCGCACAGCGGCTGGGCGGCGACAGTCTTTCCCTGGGCAGAAAGCATGAGTGCCGGCAGAATTGCAGTGAAAATCGTTGTGGTGGATGAAAACCGGATATCGTGACCTTCCGTGCCGGGATGGATTGTTTCCACATGTTGCGAGCAAACCTTTCGCAAATCATGCCCCAAGAGACAGGAAAAACCAAACATGGACACACCTTTGGGAGGTGGATGCTCTGCTCAGTGCGGCCGGCCTTATGGCAAGCGAAGCGATCAGGATTGAAGCGTTTCCGGGACGTGTCGATCCGGTTGTCCCGTGCCGCGTTCGGCGTTCCGGTGCGTCTCGAGCCCTGACGTGAATTCCTCGATCAGGGATTTGACGACCTCTTTCTGGGCTTCCTTGGTGCTGGCGCCGCCAGCAACCGCGGTTGCGTAGACAGAACGTTGTCGGTCCGCGCTGGTGCCGGTTTCGACAATCCGGCGGGCTGACTGGACCTCGGCCCAACAGCCAAGCGCGATCGCATCTTCGCGAACGAGCTCGATCAGTTCCTCGAGCAGGTCGGCGAAGTCGACGACGGATCCCTTGCCGAAATCGATCAATCCGTTGGAGACGCCATAGCGCTGCGCCCGCCAGCGGTTTTCTCCGACCAGAAACCGGTCATGGATGCGCCATCTCTGGTTCTTCGTCCGCAGCCGCCACAGCATGTGCATGATCGACTGGGTCAGGGCGACAATGGCCAGCGTGTCATCCAGCCGGGGAGAAACGTCGCAAATCCGCGATTCCAGCGTCGGGAACCGGTCGGACGGGCGAAGGTCCCACCAGATCTTGGTGCAGTCCTCTATCAGGCCGGTGTCGATGATGATCTGAACAGACCGCCGGTATTCGGACCAGGAGGAAAAGCGTGGCGGCAATCCGGTTCTGGGCAGGTTGTCGAAGACTGTCAGCCGGTACGAATTCAGGCCGGTATCGTCTCCCTTCCAATAGGGCGACGAGGTCGACAGTGCCAGAAGATGCGGCAGGAAATAGGGGAACTGCGCCATCAGATCGATGCGGGTATCATCATCGTCAATGCCGACATGGACATGCATGCCGCATATCAGCATGCGCCGGGCAACGCCGCCGAGATCGCGTTCGAGCTCGCGGTAGCGCTGCTTGTCGGTGAAGTGCTGCTTGTGCCAGTCGGCAAAGGGATGACAGGACACGGCAAGTGGCGCCATGCCGTAATTGCCGGCAATTCGAGCGATCACGGAGCGCAGGTGCGCCAGATCCCTGCCGGCTTCTGCGACCGTCTTGCAGACCCGGGTTCCGACCTCGATCTGGCACTGCAGGAATTCGGGGCTGACCTGCCCTTCAAGTTCCGCTGCGCAGTCCGCCATCAGGGATTCGGGTGCGGCAACGAGATCGAACGTGTCGCGATCGACAAGCAGGTATTCCTCTTCGACGCCGAGGGTGAAGCTGGGTCCAGAATAGTTCATGGACGGATTTGAACCTGAAAACGGCGAAGGTGCAAGATGGGTCGGCGATGGTTGCAGCGACCGGTCCTGAAGGACGCTGCAGACCTTCTGCTAGAGCATGTCCTTCGGTCTCTCGCCCTTGAAAAATGCATCGAGATTGTCAAGGGCCCGGAAACCCATTGCGTCGCGGGTTCGTACCGTGGCGCTGCCGATATGGGGCAGCATGAAGATGTTTCTGTGCGGGGAAAAAGCGGGGTTGCCGCCGGGCTCGGTGGCGAAGCAGTCGAGGCCTGCTGCGGCAACGTGCCCGCCTTCAATGGCGGAGAGCAGGGCAGCCTCGTCGACAAGGGCTCCGCGTGCGGTGTTGACGAGAACCGCGCCAGCCGGCAGCAGCGCCAGACGC
>JAHJUC010000237.1 GCA_018829385.1 Alphaproteobacteria bacterium | reverse complement strand
CTCGATGTTCGCCGCACCGACGATGGTGCGACGGCTGGTGGATGCGGCCCGGGAAAGGGGCGGAGGCGACGGCATCAAGACGGTAGTTTATGGCGGCGGCCCCATGTATCTGGCCGATATCATCGAGGCCGTCGAAGTGATGGGGCCGCGCTTTGTGCAGATCTACGGGCAGGGCGAATGCCCGATGGCGATCACCTCTCTCACCCGCGCCGAAGTTGCTGACCGCAATTCGCCTCGTTGGAGAACGCGGCTTGGGTCGGTGGGACGTGCGCAAAGCACTGTGCGGCTGCGGATAGCGCGCCCGGATGGCAGCGAGGCTGAAGTGGGCGAGATCGGCGAGGTGACGGTGCAGGGCGCGCTGGTGATGGCCGGCTATTGGACCGGCCATTCAAACGGCGCCGAAAGCACCGCGAAGGCAATCCGTGATGGCTGGCTGTTGACCGGAGACCTGGGTGCCATTGACGCGGACGGCTACCTGACACTGCACGACCGTTCGAAAGACGTGATCATCTCAGGAGGCACCAACATTTACCCGCGCGAGGTGGAAGAGGTGCTGCTCACCCATCCTGCCGTGCACGAGGTTTCGGTAGTGGGTTGCTCTGATCCGGAATGGGGCGAGTATGTGGCGGCCTTCGTGGTGATTAATCCCGGCGAAACGGTGGCCGAAACAGATCTTGATGCACTCTGTCTGGCCAATATCGCCCGTTTCAAACGGCCGAAGCGCTACTACTTTGTGAACGATCTACCCAAGAACAACTATGGCAAGGTGCTCAAGGGCGCGTTGCGCGAGAGCCTCAAGGAGACGATGAAATGACGAATCTTGCAGGAAAGTCTGCGCTTGTGACCGGTTCGGTGCAGGGTATCGGCTTCGAGATTGCGCGGGCCCTCGCAGAGGCGGGTGCAGCCATTGCCGTGCATGGGCTTGCCGATCCCGCGAGGGCCGAGGCCGCTTGTGCCGAACTCATTGCTGCCGGCGCGCCCGAGGCGCGGTTTTTCGGCCATGACCTCGCCGATGCCGAGGCTGCCGGGGCGTTGGCGCATGAGGCGATGGCGTGGCGGCCGATCGACATTCTGGTGAACAACGCCGGCATCCAGCACACCGCTCCGCTGGCTGAAATGCCGCTCGAGATATTTCAGCGCATCCTGTCAATCAACCTCACCGCAGCCTTCGCCACCATGCAGGTGGCCCTTCCGGCGATGGCCGAGCGCGGTTATGGCCGGGTAATCAACATCGCCTCGGTGCATGGGCTGGTAGCCTCGGTTCAAAAGGCCCCCTATGTCGCGTCGAAATTCGGGCTTGTCGGCATGTCGCGCGTAGCCGCCTTGGAATACGCTGCAGCGGGAACCAGAGAGAGCGGCGGAGTGACGGTTAACTGCATCTGTCCTGGCTGGACTGAAACCGCGATAATCGAGCCTCAGATTGTAGCGCGAGCTGCGCTTCATGATGGCGACCGCGCGGCAGGAATCGCAGATCTGTTGTCAGAAAAGCAACCTTCACGCCGAACCTCGGATGCAGCGGAAATAGGCGCGCTGGCGCTATGGCTGTGTAATCCGATCGCGCATAATCTGACCGGAGCGTCTATTCCTGTCGACGGTGGCTGGACGGCACAATAGTTCGCCACGGACCAGCGCCACCATCGTTATGGAGCGTAAAGCCGGGGCCTTTGCCGGGGCACTATACGGACTGCAAGTTGGCTAAGGCCACCGTCCGACATGAGGGGTAAAAGTCCAATCCCTGTTCTCAGTCGGTGTGGTGAAGAACCATACTGCTCGTCACAGCGGACTGAGCTGTCGACAGTCGCAATGTCAGCCGAGCCTGCCAGAGCGCACTTCCACCACCTGTCCATCAGCAGTTTATCGCAGGGATGGGCTGGCCAGCCGACTGTTTACAAGTGAGCAGGAAGTCCATTCGGTCGCACGCAAAATGCTCATTGGTTCAGTGAACCATTGTTTCACATCGTGGACGAAGTTTGGCTCCGGGAACGCCCCTGACCGTCAAAACAAGAAATCCTCCTTTCCCGAAAAGCCGGGCCTTATCGCTGTAAGTGCTACATTGAGATTGTAAGGATCACAAGTTCGATCCCTGATGCGCCCGCCATCGTTTCAAATACTTCGGTTCGCTATTCAGCAGATAAAAGGCGCATTGGAAGCGGGTGCTTTGATCTGAACCTGCTTCTTTCCTTTGCCGATCGTTGATCCGCCAACGCCGACGTCCGCTCGGATGGGCTTGTGTCGCGCGGTCAGCCTGCCGCTTCACCCCTCCCCGCCAACGGTGCGATCACAAACCCTGCGGGCTGTCCCTGATGCCCTGGTAACGTAACGAAGCCGGATCAGTCCGAGCGGCCGGCCCGCTATTGACGGGTGATGGCCTCGAAGCGCTTCCTGATCTCGGCCTCCAGTTGCGAGGCCGGGATCGAACCCGGCTTGAGGTCGCCCGAAATCACCAGCCTTATGGTTTTGAATTCCTCGTAGATGCTGTCGTCCGGCTTGTTGGCGCCGTCGAACTGCAGCCTCAGCATCGCCGTGTCGCCAGTCTCGTTCATCTCGATCGTCACGACGATCCGCAGGTTATCCTCCGGCACCGTGTGTTCGAGACGCACCGACCGCTCGTTGACCGGCATGAACAACGGTATCCTTCGGATGTTCTTTTGCGCGTCGGCATCCATTTCGCCGATTGGCGTCAGCCGGTAGCCGGAACCTTCCGGCACCAGCGTGAAGCTCATTGGGACGCCATGATCGAGAATGTTGAGAACCGAGGAAATGATCCCGAGGACCGCTTCGGCGATCGACGATGCGATCCCGCCGATCACGGTCTCGTTCTTGCCCTCGGCCTTCGCCTGCGCCTTGGCGCGCTCGGCGGCCCTTTGGAACAGGGCGACGATGGATGGGGCGTTCATCGCGCTTCCATTGACATAGATCTCCGTCAGCCGGATTTCGCCGGCCCAGGGCTGGGTCAGACCTGCCGGTGCCGGCTGCGGCTCTCCGCCGGGAGGCGTCGGCTGCACGCCGCCAAGCGCCGCGATGGCCGCCTCGATCCGCGCGGCAAATGCACTGCATTGCGTGTTGCCCCGCGCGCTCTGCATCAGCGCCAGCGCTTCCTCGCTATTGCCTTGAGCATGCGCGGCACGCGCCTGTTCCCACAGCGCGTTTGTGCGGTTTTCCCGCTCCAGCGCCGCATCGTAGTCAGCGCTGAGCGCCGCAGATGACGGATGGTCGGCCTCGACGAGCTGGGCGATCTTGTCCCTCGCCGCCTCGAACTGGCAGGCGGCCATCGCTGCCCGGGCTTCCGCGACGAGACTGTCGCCGGAAGCGCCGCGAATGCGCGCAATCGCCGCGTCAATGTTCACCCGGAAGCTGTCGCAGGCGGTGTTGGCCCGCGCGGCGTCCAGCACCTTGAGCGCATTTTCCGCGTCGCCCGACTGGTAGAGCGCCTGCGCGCGCTCGTAATCCGCCTTGGTCCGGGTCTCGCGATCGACCGCGGATTGGTAGCTGCCGGCAAGCTCGCCATAACGCGGGTGACCGGTCATCCTGGTCAGCAACTCGCGTGCCTCGGCAAACCGGCACTGGGCGATTGCCGCAGCGGCGGCCGCGGCAAGATCGTCGCCCCGCCCCTCGGTGAGCGCGCTTTCGCCGAGATCGAGACAGTGTTTCGCGTCCGCGGCCGCCGCCTCCGCTGCTTCCGCGAAAATCTCGGCGACGTCGGCGCTGGCGCGCGCAGCACTTGCCCTCGTTTCGAGCAGGTCCTTCGGTGAACCGCCATCGGATTGCCGGGCGAGCGCATCGATGCCCGGTGCGATATCCTGCAGGGCGGTTCCCGGGTCCTGTCTGGAGAAATCGCCGGATGCTTTTTCCAGCTCGCCGAGGCAGGCTGCAAGCTCGGCTTCAATCGCCTTGATCGCTGCCAGCAAACGGTCGGCTTCGGCTTTCGCGGCACCGGGATCGGCGGCCAGATGCGCCAGGCCGGTCGCCGCCGCATGCACGGTTTCGGCGCGCGGGACGAGATCGTCGACGGCCGCCTTGCTCTCGCGAAGCGCCGCGATGCGGTCCGGCAACTGACTGCGCAGCACCTCGATTTCACCGGCGAGTGTCTTGGCTTCCGAAAGCCGCCCGGGCAGCCGCTCCGCTGCCTCGACAACAGGCAGGCTCTTGCCGACCAGATCCTCAAGCGTCTGCGCTGCCTTCACGGATGCGCCATGCGAACGACCGGCTTCGCGCGCCTTCAGCCCGGCGTCGGTGACAGCGCTTCGGATTTCGGTCAGCATCCGCCGCTGTTTCGCCTCGTCTGTTTCAGCGCGCAACTCGGAGGCCTTGTTGCAGGCAGCAAGCGCGGATGTCTCCGCGTCCTGCTTTGCACTGACGACCTTCTCCGCAGCCGCTTCGGCGTCGGCGAGAAGCCGGCCGGCATCGGCAACACCGCGGTCGAGCGCCGCGATCTGCGGCCTGAGCGTCTCGTAGTCCTGCTTCAGCGTGGCGAGCCGTGTATCGAGATCGGCCGCCTTGGCCTTGATGGTGGCGACGGCGGCGCGACCTTCGCTGCAGGCCGTCCGACCGCCTGTGGCTGCCTGTTCGGCCTGGCCGTGCAGGCCGCGCAGCGCGTCAAGCATTTCGCCGATGTCGCCTTCGGCCTCGAACGGCATGAACAGGTTGACGGCAAAGGAACGCAGGAATGGCAGCGCAGCGCCTTCGAGCCCGAGATGGCGCGCATCGATGCCCGCCGGTTCCGAGATCACGTCGCCGGCCCTGGCCTGCGGCTGCAGCGACACGCCGGCCGAGCGTGTCACGATCCGCGCCGTGAAACGGCCCTTGTCGTCGGCAGCCGAGACCCGGCACCCCGGCATCTCGGAGCCTTCAGAGATGTTGAGTGTGATGGCGGCGGAGGCGCATTTTTCGCATTCTGAGTTCGACCTGGCCTTGTCGAGCAGCTGCCCCTCGATGCGCACCAGCGACAGCAACTTCAACCCCTCCCAGACAGTGCGGTAGCGCTGGTAGGACTCCGTGCGTCCGGTCCCTGCCCCCGAGGCATGCGACTGGATGAATCCGAGCGCATAGGAGGTCTTCAGCTTCGCCTGCGCTCCGCGATCATCCAGCGGAAAGGCTGAGAGCCGCAGCCCGGCTTCGGCCTCGATCAGCCGCGCGAAGGCGTCGTCGCCGCAGGTTTCATCAAGCCGCAGATGGTCGCGCAACTCGCCGATCCGGCGGACGATGGCGTCGATCACCGCATCGGCTTCCGCGACAAGTCCCGGCAGGCCGGGCGACGGCCTGTGCCCCGGCAGGTCGGCGAGATAGTGCTCCGGCCCGTAGGGTGTGTTGTAAACGGCGATGATCGTCTTCATGTCGGCGTCCTTGCCGACATATTCCGCGAAGCCGATGGCCGCGGCCTCGCGGATGAAATCGCGCACCCGGCGCAGACCGGCTTCGCCACCACCGCCCTCACGCCCCTTCACGAACGCGTCCTTGACCCAGAAATAGAGCTGGTTGGTATCGTTCGGATCGGTCTGAACATAGATATCGCTGAGCAGCGGCGCCTTTTCATCGAGCGGGCAGGCCTGCACGCCGTCGCCGACCAGCGCTGCCAGCGCTTGTGACCGGTCGTTGAGCAGCGTGTGCGTATCGGCGCCGATGCAGAAGCCTTCGCGGGCGCGGATCAGCTGTTCGAGTTCGTTGGCGCGCGCCAGCACTTCCTTTGCCATCTGGCCATAGGCCTCGATCAGCGTGCCCATCAGTGAAACGCCGGGAACGTTGCTGTCGGACAGATAACCTCCGAATTTCTCCATCAGCGTGAACATGCCTTCGAGCCGGCCGGAATAGGTCTCGGCCGTGAACGCCCCGTGGATCGTGCGCGCCGTATCGATGATGTTGTAGTTCTTGTCGAGAAGGTCGAACTGCCCTTCGTAGTGCTTCAGCCTCTCGATGCCTTCGCCCGACAGGCCATGCTTGACCAGAATGTCGGTATAGGGCGTTTCCGGCGCCGCCTCCTGGAGGTCGTCATAGGCGCCGTCGAGGGCTTCGAGCTTCTTCCTGCCCGACTCCCAGAGCGCCCGAAGCCCGTCGACGATCTCGCGCGAGCTGTCGTTCTGGTAGCGCTCCAGTGCTTGCATGACGAGCGGCAGGTGCTCCGTCATGTAGTAATTGACATAGGTCGCCAGCTCCTGATCGGGATGCTGCAGCCACTCCTGGAAATGCTCCTCCGGCTTGATCCGCGCCTTGTCGGCCTCCGGCAGGCTGTCATAGACCGCAAGGCTCAGCCATTTCAGGAAGCCGTCATAGATCGGTGCGACACGTGATTGGAGTTCGGTTTCCAGATCGCCGCGCAGCTGGTCGGCGCGTGCCTTGATGCTGTCGACGATCGAGGTGCGCACCCGCTCGCAAGCCGCGTAGTAGACAGGCTCGTAGGAGATCGTGACCTTGCCTATGGTCGCGGTCTTGTCCCGACCTGCCTTGGCGATCTCGCGGCACGGATCGTGATGGTATTCGACGATCAGAACCGACTCGGCCAATGCGGAAACCGCACCGGCGGCGAGCATCAGAAGGACAACGAGGATGCGGCCGGCGTGTCTCATTGTCCCGGCAGCCGCAACTGGTCGGCATCCGGCATGCCGAGGTCGCCGAACGGATCACTGGCAGCCGCCGGGGCATCGGGCGGAGGCGTGACGGCAGGGGGCGGCGCAATGTCGGGCTGCTTTCCGACGGGCGGGGCCGCCACCGGCGGAACCGTGGGCGGCGTAGCCTGCCGGGCAGCGAGCTCGTCCTCGTACTCGAAGTCCGGCCCGAGGTAATTGAAGCACGTATCCTGGTAGCGGCTGCCCGTATAGATGTCACCAATCTCGAGGCGCACCCAGCGGAACTCGCCAACTTCCGGCAAGGGCAGCAGCACCGGTTGCGGCTGGTCAGGCAGCATGACCGAGGTCGAAAGCCCGGTATCGGTCGTCACATGGAAGATCCGGACGCGGGCGTTCTCGAAATAGGATTTCTCCGACTTGCCGTAGCCATTGGCGATGATCAGCCGGCGGAACGGTGCGCCGTTGTCGATGCGGAGCGTGATCGCCTCGCCGATGCCCGGCCCGCGCACGCCCTCGCACCAGGCCAGATGCTGGCCGCCTTCGTCTCCGACGAGGTTGTCCGGCCCGTAACGCCACTTGCCGCTTGGTTTCAGCACCGAGGAGACGCAGTAGTGGAGGGCGTCGTAGTATTGCCCGGAACCCTGGGTCCAGCACATCTCGGCGCCGGACACCGGACCCGGCGCGACAGCCAGGCCCGTCAATAGGGCAATAGGCAAGGCCGCACGAAACATCTTCATACCCTCACGCTCCATCTTCTCCGCTCACAT
>JAHJUC010000236.1 GCA_018829385.1 Alphaproteobacteria bacterium | reverse complement strand
GTCGACCGGGTGATCATGCTCATCGTCGGCGCCAAGAACCTGCGCGAAGTGGCGCTGTTCCCGATGAACCAGCAGGCCCAGGACCTGTTGATGGGCGCTCCGAGCCCGGCCTCGCCGGCGCAGATGCGCGAATTGTCGCTGCGCGCCATTCCGGCAAAGTCCGAATAGGCAGAAAGCCGACTCAAATCATCAAAAAGCCCGGGCAACCTTCTGGTTTCCCGGGCTTTTTCTTGAACTCAGAACGACTCGGGATCTTCCCGCTCAGTCCTTATCGTCCTGCGTGTCCTGCCCGAGGTCGAGCAGGTCTTCCTTCGGAGCGGCCTTGCCCGCCTTGGCCTTGCTGGCAGACTTTTCGGCTTTGGCGGCGGATGCGGGCGCAGGTTTTTCAGCCGGCGCGTTGGCCTTGAAACGGATCATGTGACGGGTCCAGTGCGGGTGAGAGGAGAGCGGACGGCGCACCGGATCGGGCGGCAATTCGCTTGGTGTTCTGAACTCACCCTGCGCCCACGATGGCAAACAAGCAACCCGAAGAATGGTGCGACCGCATCAGCCGTGACGATCCGTCGCCAAGCTCACCGGGCCCATCTCACCCATCTCACTTGGCCCATTTCACTTGGCCAAGCCGTTCCGCGTCAGCCGCGCCCGGTTGGCCATACTCCGGGGCGGCGGCCATCGCTACTGCTTGCAGCAGAGCTCGACCGGCTTGTTGGCGCTGACCTGCACGTTGAGCAGGTCCACCAGCGTGCGCGGATCGCCCATGCCGGCGCCCATGATCACCGGCACGCCGACCGGCTCGGCGGGAGCAGCCGTGATGGTGATGTTCTGCGGATTGTCGAGATAGATGCTGGCGGCAGCCGAAATCTGCTGTTGCAGCGCCGGAATGCCCAGCTGACCCAGAGCCAGCGGCATCATGAACTTCACCGCCTGGCGCATCTGCTCGCCGGAGACGCCCTGTTTCTTGCCCGCGAATTCCAGCGCCCGTTCGGTCACCGAAGCATCGTCGAAACGCAGCGAGGCGGACTTGAAGCTGAGTTGCTGCAGCATGCCGAGCATCGCAAATCCCATGGCCTGCTGAGCCGCCTCAGGGTCGGGATTGGCCGCCGCCGCGGTCTGTGCCTGCTGCATCGACTTGATGAATTCGGCCGTGTAGCCGGAGATTTCAAGCGAAAGCGCCAGGCGGCCGACATCGTCCAGGGCAAGCGAGTACTCCTCGAGATTGATGATCCCGGACTGACTGTCCCAGGAGCCATCCAGCTTCAGGTCGCCCGTCACGGTTTCATAGCCAAGCTGCTTCAAGGCATCCTTTGCCTTCGGGTCGTCGACCTTGCTCAGATCGATCTCCAGGTCCGATCCGGTCATCGTGACCTTGACCTGCGACGCATCCTCGGCCCGCTCGACATCGAGGTCGAGGCCCGCCATCGAGAACACGGTGACGCCCTTGTTTTCGACGCTGATCTCGCCGGTCGAGAAGCCCTCGTACCAGAGCATGCTGTCGAGCCCGCCGGTCGCTGCATCGACGGGAACCGTCAGGCCGCTGACCTCGATCCCGTCGATGAAGACCGTGTTGTCCCCCTCCGATGTCTCGATGGCGGCAAACACCGCCTCGCTGGCATAGTAGCTGCCGTCATCCTCTTCCTCGACGCCCTTGAAGGTGACGTCGCCCAGAGTGAAGGAGGGTTGGCCGGGTGAATCCACGCGCACCGACTTGAGCACGATCGTGCTGCCATCCGGTTCGACCGCCGCAAAACTCAGCCTGGTGCCGGTCTGGCTGGTCATGGCGGACAGCTTGGTCGCAAAATCATCCGCATCAAGTGCCATGGCCGGTGCCGCATGGCCCGAAAGCGCCGCCACGAGGACGGACGCGGAAAGCAGGCGCATTGAAGTGAACTGGATCGTCATCGGGGCTTCCTTCTGCTGGCGATGCGGCTTGGCGGGCATCCTGATCTCATGCGCGCCCCGGTCATTCTACAGGGCGGCGCCGGTCCTGTCATGGTCCATAGCTTTGTGGTGCGGGTGAGGCCGTCAGTAAAATCCGTGCGATGCCCGCCGATGCGGCCTGCCCCTTGCCCCGAATCAGTGCTTCCTTTAACCCCACCCCATGGGAAAAAGCCTGCTTCCGCCCGGTGGGGGCGACCACATTCAAGCCGTTGACCTGAAGAAGGCGCTCGAGGAGCGCTATCTGGCCTATGCGCTGTCGACCATCATGCACCGGGCGCTGCCCGATGTGCGCGACGGGATGAAGCCGGTGCACCGCCGCATCGTCTACGCCATGAGCGAGATGGGGCTGAGGTCCAACGGTTCTTTCAAGAAATCGGCCAAGATCGTCGGCGAGGTGATGGGTAACTTCCATCCGCACGGCGACCAGTCGATCTATGACGCGCTGGTGCGGCTGGCGCAGGATTTCGCCGTGCGCTATCCGCTCGCCAACGGCCAGGGCAATTTCGGCAATATCGACGGCGATAGCGCCGCCGCCATGCGCTACACCGAATCCAAGATGACCGCGGTCGCCGAACTGCTGATCGAGGGCATCAACGAGGACGCGGTCGATTTCCGCGACACCTATGACGAGGAAAACAGCGAGCCGGTGGTGCTCCCGGGCGCGTTCCCGAACCTGCTTGCCAATGGCGCCACCGGCATTGCCGTCGGCATGGCGACCTCGATCCCGCCGCACAACGCAGCCGAACTCTGCGATGCGGCGCTGGCGCTCATCCGCAAGCCCGACGCCACGGTCGAGGACCTGCTGCAATATGTCGAGGGGCCGGATTTCCCGACCGGCGGCGTGGTCATCGACAGCCGCGAGTCCATTCTCGAGGCCTACCAGACCGGTCGCGGCGGTTTTCGGGTCCGCGCCAAGTGGGAGGTCGAGGACACCGGCCGCGGCGGCTACCAGATCGTGGTCACCGAGATGCCATACCAGGTGCAGAAGTCGCGGCTGATCGAGAAGATCGCCGAACTGCTGATCGCCCGCAGGCTGCCGCTGCTCGACGATATCCGCGACGAATCCGCCGAAGACGTCCGCCTGGTGCTGATCCCCAAGAGCCGCACGGTGGATCCGAACCTCTTGATGGAGTCGCTGTTCCGGCTGTCCGATCTTGAAAACCGCATCCCACTCAACCTGAATGTGCTGTCGATGGGCAAGGTGCCCAGGGTGATGAACCTCGCCGAGGTGCTGACCGAATGGCTGGCGCATCGCCGCGAGGTGCTGCAGCGCCGCTCGCGCCACCGGCTGGCTGCGATCGAGCGGCGTCTGGAACTGCTGTCGGGCTTCCTCATCGCCTATCTCAATCTCGACGAGGTGATCCGCATCATCCGCGAGGAGGATGAGCCCAAGCTCGAACTGATGAAGACCTTCGAGCTGACCGACGTCCAGGCCGAAGCCATCCTCAACATGCGGCTGCGCTCGTTGCGCAAGCTCGAAGAGCTGGAAATCCGCAAGGAATTCGACGGCCTGAGCAGCGAGAAGGCCGAGATCGAGGCCTTGCTCGCCTCCGACGCGAAGCAGTGGCAGACGGTTGCCTGGGAAGTTGGCAATGTCCGCAAGACCTTCTCCAAGGAAACCGAGCTTGGCGCCCGCCGCACGAAATTCGCCGAAGCGCCGGTCGCCGATCTCGCGGCAATCGAGCAGGCGATGATCGAGAAGGAACCGATCACCGTGGTGATCTCCGAGAAGGGCTGGATCCGCGGCATGAAGGGCCACATGGCTGATTACGCCGGCTTACAGTTCAAGGACGGCGATCAGCTCAAGCTCGCTTTCCACGCCAACACCACCGACAAGCTGGTCATCGTCACCACCGGCGGGAAGGCCTACACGCTCGGCGCCGACAAGCTGCCGGGCGGGCGCGGCCACGGCGAGCCGCTCAGGATCATCGTCGACATGGACAATGACCAGGCGGTCCTCACCGCCTTCGTGCATGATCCGGCGCGCAAGCTGCTCGTCGCCTCCACGGTCGGCAACGGCTTCATCGTCGCCGAGAGCGACCTGGTCGCCAACACCCGCAAGGGCAAGCAGATCATGAATGTCAGTTTGCCCGACGAAATGCGCCTCTGCGTGCCCGTCGGTGGCGATCATGTCGCCGTGATTGGCGAGAACCGCAAGATGCTGATCTTCCCGCTCGAGCAATTGCCCGAGATGAGCCGCGGCAAGGGCGTTCGCCTGCAGCGCTACAAGGATGGCGGTGTCGCCGATATCCGGTGTTTCGCGATGGAGGAAGGGCTGACCTGGGAAGACAGCGCCGGGCGCATGCACAACCGCAAGAAGGAAGAGCTGACCGAGTGGATCGCCGACCGCGCCCAGGCCGGACGGCTGGTTCCGAAGGGCTTCCCGCGATCGGGCAAGTTCAGCTGACCGGACCCATCTCGACCGCTCCCCGCGCTCGCGCGTGGCTGCCTTGTCCCCACGGAGTTTCGGAAGTCCCGTCATGATCGAAATCAGGCCTGCAGAACCAGGAGACCGCGCCGCCATTGTCGAGATCCTGCATCACGGCTGGCACGACGGACACGCCCACCTGGTGCCGCCGGAGGTTCTGCCGCTGCGCACGCTCGATTGCATCGACGATATTTTCGGGGCATCGACCGACACTTTCTACGTGGCCGAGGATGACGCCCGGGTCCTGGGATTTGTGGCCATCAACGGCGATGAGCTGACCAAGCTGTTCATCGCCCGCGACGCGCGCGGAAGCGGCGTCGCCGAGAAGCTGATGCTGCATGGCGAACGGATGATCGCCGAAAACGGTTTTGCCGTCGCACGGCTTTTGTGCCAGGTGGGCAATGTGCCGGCGGAAAAATTCTACGCGCGCACAGGATGGGTCGAGGATCACCGGCGCCATTACCCGCTGTGGATGCCGAAAGGCGCGACCGGCCGTTTTACCGCCGAGACCATGTGCCTGCACAAGAAACTGACATAAGGGCAATGGCGCCCTACCGATAGTGCGAAGAGCGTCTACAGCCCGATCCGCCCGAACCCCGGCAGCTTCAGGCCCGGACGCGCGATGTCGACGCCGAACACCAGTCCGCCGAGCCTTACTTCCGCGCCATAGAGCGTGCCGACCGCGAGGCCTGCATAGCCGCCGAGCGATATCTCGAGATTGCGCCAGTCATCCGAGAGCGTGACGAAATCGCCAAACGGGCGGAAGTCGCGGCCGACGGCTTCCGGCGGCAGCGCCAGCTGCAGCTCAGGCACCTGCCTGAGCACGTGGGCGACAAAGGAATTGGAATTCGGCCCCGGCCAGATCGTGTAGTCGCCGCGGCCCGAGAACGGGTAATCCCGGACTGCGGCCTCGATCGTCGGGATCAGCCGCGCGGCGTCTGCGCCATGAACTTCGGCAAGCACCTGCGGCGGGTTGGAATACCACCGCCCGTCGGCGGGGTAGGCATTGGTCCGGATCGGGTTGCCCCAGCCGACCTTGTCGTAGCGGGTGTACTGCTCACTGCCCTCAGCCTTCGTCACGATCCAGCTGTGAACCGCCAGCGCGCCCTTGAGGCCGCCGGTCCGCGCCGACATCACATAGACCGCCGCGTCCGGCCGGTTGCCCGGATCGGCCAAAACGCCTGCCGACGACCAGTCGGCGGTTCTCCAGGAACCCGGTTGCGAACTGGCGGCGCGAACCGCAAGCGAGGCCAGCGCCGGTGCGACAAAGCACAGGAGCACGAAAAGTACGATTTTCTTCAATGCAGGCACCAGCGGTTCCAGGCGGTTTCGTCAGCGGCAGTCAATCATGGCCATGAGACGAGAATAGGGCGCGAAAGCCGCTTTGCCAGTGCGAACAGAGGGCAGGGGTTATGAGGGCGCAACCGTCAGACGGGATGGCGCGGCGCCAGGCTGCGCACGGCCCGCCTGTGCGCCGACAATTGCCACACCGAATGCGCGACCAGCGCCAGCACGATGAC
>JAHJUC010000235.1 GCA_018829385.1 Alphaproteobacteria bacterium | reverse complement strand
CCGCTCTCAGCCATGTAGGCGAGCAATTCGGGTTTCTGAGACCAGGGATGCAGTTCGATCTGGTTGGCGTCAGGTGTCTGCAGTCCCGCGCTCCGGATTTCCTCCAGATGGGACTGGTTGAAATTGCTGACGCCGATGGAGCGGGCCTTGCCCGCTTGCTGCAGTTCGATCAGCGCGCGCCACTGGGAAAGGCGCTCCGGGCCGCCGGAGGGCGCATGGATCAGGTAGAGATCCAGATAGTCGAGGCCGAGCCGTTCGAGACTTGCCGCGCATTCGGCGAGGGTTTGCGCATGGGTCTTCGGCGCATCCCCCCATGCGGGATTGCCGGGCCAGAGCTTGGTGGTGACGAAAATGTCTTCCCGCGAAAGCCCGGTCGACGCCAGACCCGCCTTGATACCCTCGCCAACCGTCGCCTCGTTCCGGTAGCCGGAGGCCGTGTCGATATGGCGGTAGCCGCATTCGATGGCGGACTGGACGGCCTTGGGCGCATCCTCGTTCGAGATCAGATAGGTGCCAAATCCCACTGCAGGAATGCTGACGCTGGCGTTGAGTGGGAAGGTGCGTGTCATGAGGGCCATGATCGTCTCCGGTTGCTGGTAAGCGATCATGCCAGACTAACGGACAGGACCCGGCCCCGCCTGCCATATCCTTCGAAAGATCTGCCAATTCCTCCAAATGATAGGAGAAATATATGCAAATTCCCGCAAGGAATGGTACAGAATCTTCAAACAGGATGAAACAATGCAGTTCACCGACCTGATCACGCCTGCACTCGCCTATTCGACCCGCAACCGGCAGAGGAACGGCATCGCGCTCCCCAATTTGACGGTGTTGCAGACCACCGAGGTCAGCGAATTCGATGCCGTCGTTTACAAGCCGGTGGTCTGTCTGGTGCTGCAGGGCGCAAAGGAGACGACGATCGGCGATCAGTCCGTCACCCTGCGCGCCGGCAGCGCGCTCATTGTCAGCCACGACCTTCCGGTCCAATCGCGGATCATTTCCGCATCCCCGGACAAGCCCTACCTGGCGCTGATTGTCTCGCTGGAGCATGGCGTGCTCAGAAGCCTGTATGATAAGATCAGCTCCGTTTCCGAGGAGATGACGCCCCAACGCTCGCTTTCGGCTGGTCCCGCTGACGCCAAGGTGATCGAGACGATCGGCAGGTATCTCGCATTGATGAACAGTTCGGTCGAAGCCGAGGTTCTGGGCCCGTCGATCCTGCGGGAAATCCACTTTCGCCTGCTCATGTCACCGATTGGAGGCATGTTGCGCAGCCTGTTGTCGATCGACAGTCATGCAAGCCGTGTGGCGAAGGCAATCGTGCATATCAAACGGGATTTCCGACAGAACCTGTCGATCCCGGAACTCGCCCAGTTGGCGGGCATGAGCCAATCCTCGTTTCATGGCCATTTCAAACAGGTGACCGGCACCACGCCGCTGCAATACCAGAAGGATTTGCGCATGATTGCTGCGCGCGACCTGCTGAGGGCAGGACGTCACAGCGTCGCGTCGGCAAGTTTCGAGGTGGGCTACGAAAGCCCGACCCATTTCAGCCGCGACTACCAGCGCAAGTTCGGAACCGTACCAAGCAAGGAAAGCGCCGTGATCCCCGAACCGGCCTGATCGTCGAGACGCTCAGCAAAAAGGGGGCGTAAGACAGCCGCCCGCCTGAGGCGGACCCAAAGTCCGCAAAAAGCCCCCAAAGCCCCGATACATTCTCGATCTGGATTTGCGATTGGCTGGTCTGCATGGCCGAGCAGGAACCATTGTCGCGTGAACGCCCGATGACAGATTTGCGAAGATTTTGTATACGTGGGTCGTTTCACACAGCGGCGGGTGAGGCCGGAAGCTCGCCGCACAAGCCAGCGGCCTGGAAGAACAGGATTTTTCGGGTGCGCGGATGGCATCCCGCCATCGCGAGGGGTGGGTGAGAGAGACCTCCCGGAAAGGCTCATCCGGGGGCTCCCGCGATAGACGTGGAGTATCGGCCTATTGCATCGGAAACGAATGGCTGGAATGGGACGATTTTTCCAGATCTGCCCGATCACATCTGCAGCCGGGAGACAAAATATCTGCCTTGAGCCTCTTGAGAGTTTGCCCTCCAACTCTTTCAATAACCCGATCGCATTTCAGGGGAAGTTCACGTGACGCATCAGAATATCGACCTGCCGGAAGATCCGCGATTCTATCCGCTATCCATCGCCGCGCTGCATGCCGCCGAAGGTGACGGGATCGAAGCGGGTCAGCCGATCTTTGATCTCGTCGATTCGTCAGGCAACAGCTTCACCATTCGCGCCCAGAACCGCGGCAGATTGCTCCGCATCCTCTTCCGCACCGGTGAGACGATCTCTGAGCCGGGACATCGCGTTGTTGAATACGCGCTAACCGAGCCGGCCGGTCGGGTTCCCGAAACAAGACTGCAGATATTCGGGATCGCGCTTGATCGGCGCGCAGGAGCTTATCCGATACGGATCGGCGGCATCCGCGTGAAGGCCGGCGACGACATCGCCAAGGGCACGCCGTTATGGGACTATGAAGACCGGAACGGAACCGCGTTGACGGCCTATGCGCCGCAGCCGGGCAAAATCTTCGGCCTTCGTGTCGCGCCGGGCGACATTTTCACCGAACCGGGACATGCGGGCGTGAACTACGTTCCCCTTGATGTGCCCGCGGCAGACGCCACGCCTCCGGCGGCAGACAGACCGACAGCGCCCGCAGGCGCCCCCGACTGGCAGATCAGGACCCTCTGTCTTTCGAGGCAGGCGGATCACTATCCAATCCGAATCAGGGACGTGTTCGTGAAGCCAGGAGCCGATTTCGCCGCCGGCGACCGGCTCTGGCAGATGGAAAACCGGACGGGGACGCTCGTTTGGGGCGAGGCGCCTTCGGCGGGTAGAGCGGTTGCGGTGCGTGTTTCGCCCGGCGATATCTTTACCGAACCGGGAATGCCCGGCATCGATTACATTCGGATGGAGCCGGTCGCAGCCTCTCGACCGGCAACTGCAAAAGCGCCGTCCCGGCCCGCCTCTCCGGCAACACCCAGGCGACCCGCCATGTCGGCCGATCTCGGCGCCTTCGACAAGATGCCGGACGGCAGGTACGTCTTCGTTGTACGCCACCAGAAGCGCTTCCTCGCAGGCCTTGCCTTCGCTACCGTGCTCATCTGCGGCGCCGCGATCCTCGGTGAAACCGGCTACAACCGGCTGACCGAGAGTTTCCGCGCATTGACGAACCCGATAAGCTTTTCCTCCGGCGGGCAAGCCATCATGAAGCCGGAAAGCCGATCCGCGTCCGACTTCACCGAGAAAGCCGATCCGGACCGTGCAAAGAAGGATCTCGACCGGGTCCTTGCTGCAAGCGGGCCGAGTCAGACCACACCAAGCCCCCGACAGCAGGCAAACTTCAATGCCTTGATAGATGGCTAGTGTCTGCCAGCACCCTTAACAGCCGTTTCGCCGCGGTTCGGAGGACTCGCCCGCATTCCGTTTTTCCAGCAACGTCAGATTTCGATCATAGACGGCGCAGGTCAGGAGCGGAACAGTACCGCATCGGCCAAAATTCAGGCCGGGACTGCAATTGTTTGGGACGGAGCTCCACGTCCCGACGGCAAGAGCGATTGAGTTCGCGCCTGCTTCTGAAACGACACAATCTGAGGTATCCAAACGCCGCTTTGGTACTTTAACCGCAGAATCGATGACGGAAACTTCGGATGGCCGCTCGTAGGGGAAGATGTGGTAACTGCAATTGCCGTTGTTGTTTTTCACCTGCACCACATAGGTGTTCAGAACAAGCGTTCCGCTTTCGAAAGGGCCGGCGACTTTTTGATCGCCATCCATGACATAGTAGCCGGCATCGGGGAGTTTCTTGCCCTGCTTGTCCCAGGAAAGAAGTTCCATGCGAAGCGGACGGTGACTGCGTTCCGGAGCATCGAAATTCGGCAGATGGCCCCGTGGCATGGCGTCGACGTCCGGTTCCGTTGACTTGAAGCGTGCCTTGCGCTGGTTGAAGCGCTGGCGGTAGGTCTCCACCGTCTCTACCGCAACCTGATAGGGGGCATGATTGTCGCCGATCTTCGTCTCTACAGGCAGGGCCGCCATCTTCTCGACCCGCTGCGCCAGCTTGTCGATGGACTTCGGAGTCACGCTCTTAGGGTCGGTTTTCCTGATATCGTAGCCGTAGCTGCGGCTGATCCCCGCCTCCAGCAGCTTCTCCGCTTCCAGCAGGCGCTCCTTCTCGTCCTGCCTTGACGGGCCCGTGTACCACTTCTGCAGGTCCAGCCAGGAAATCTTCGTGCTGAGGATCCGCGCCGAAACCAGCTTGAGCCCGGCCTTCAGCGCCTCCTTGGCTTCCGCCGGCCACAACGGACCGCCTCCATTGCTGAAAAGCGCGCCCCAGGCCGGCGACCCAGGCGTGTTGTAGGACCACGTCTGTCCGTCGCCCTTGCCCGGCGCACCGACATCGGCGCGCAACGAAACCACGTTGTTGGAGTTGCCGCCGACCTGGAAGTCGAACTGCATCTTGACGTCGTAAAGCCGGGGACCGAGCAAGGCTTCCTCCGGCAGATCGGCCAGGGAAATGGACTGGCTTGCCGTCGTCGGATTGAGGAAAGCGGGCACCGAACCGGAGCTTTCCGGATGCGTCTTGTAAAGGAACTGCACACTGACCACCGGCTCGCCGAGCAGTGTTCCCACGGCGATCTTCGCGTCCCAGTCAAACACCAGCATTCCGTCGTTTCGGTCACGAACCCGCTCCTGGCGCCCGGACGCGGTCTGGAAGCTTTGGGCTTGAACTGTCACGCTGGCGGAAATGAAAAAAAGGAAGGTGAAAGAAAAAATACGAAGCACGGCAATGGGGATCCTGAAGAAATGCACTTGAGATGTTTCCCCAAAAACGCCGGGATGGCAACATCGTTTTCGCCATGTCTCAAACGCCATTCAAATGGACCGAATGAAGGCGTCAAGCGATCCTGAACATCATTAGGCGGTTCATGCGGCCTTTATGATGGACTAGGTTTCTTGCCATCGTGAAGCAGTACAGTGAGTGACCGACTCGGGAAATGGGCTTGGTTTGCGGCTATGTTCGACATGCGCGCTCAAAGCAATCACCCGTTCGAACAGCGCCCGATATAGGCTTTTCCCCCACCCCCACCCAAAAACAAAAAGGCCCGGACGCCAAATGTCCGGGCCTTTCTGATGCCGGGGGAGAGGTCATATATCCCCCGGCGGTATCAGCGTAAGGTCGGGCTTACTTGTAGCCGACCTCGTTGTAGATTTCCTGGGCGCGGGCCTGGTTCTTGCCGAGCTCGTTCAAGTTGAGCGTGTCGGCGGTGAACTCGCCCAGGCCCTCGACCACCGAGGAGGCCGCCACCGACGGCACCACCGGGTACTCGTTGTTGCCGTTGGCGAAGTAGGACTGCGCCGAATCCGAGGTGAAATATTCGAGCAGCTTGACCGCGTTGTCGCGGTTGGGCGCATGCGCGGTGACGCCGGCGCCGGAAATGTTGACATGGGTGCCGTTGCCGCCCTGGTCCGGGAAGACGATGCCGATCTTGTCGATGCCCTCGGTCAGCCCGTCGACCTGGCCCGCAACGCCGCGGGCGAAGTAGTAGGTGTTGGAAATCGCGATGCCGCATTCACCAGAGACAAGGCCCTTGAGCTGGTCGGTGTCGCCGCCCTGCGGGTCGCGCGCCAGGTTGTCCTTCAGCCCCTGCGCCCAGGTCTTGGCGGCCTCGTCGCCATTGTGCGCGATATAGGCGCCCAGGAGCGACAGCATG
>JAHJUC010000003.1 GCA_018829385.1 Alphaproteobacteria bacterium | reverse complement strand
CAGGGCGAGCACAAGCTGGCGCGCGGCTATCTGCCGGCAACCACCCACTCGGCGCATTACATCGACCATCCCGGGCTTCGCCGCGCGGTCGCCGACTACCTCGAGCGCGAACGGCGCGATGTCGCCCATATCGGCGAGGTGCTGAGCGAGCACGGCCCGTTCCGCAAGGGTGGCAGCGAGACGCGCGCATCGGATGAATGAGCGCGCGATGCGCTTGACCCGCGTTCCGGGCCGGGTACAAACGTGTCTGACTGATCAAACGGAGACCTGCCGATGACCGCGCCCCACTATGACGACAGCAATGTGTTTGCGAAAATCCTGCGCGGAGAGCTGCCGGCGGAGCGCCTTTACGAGGACGAGCACACGCTGGCGATCATGGACATCATGCCACGCGGCGCCGGACACTGCCTGGTCATTCCGAAGGCCCCTGCCCGCAATATTCTGGACGTCGAACTCGACAGCCTGTCCCAGGTGATGGCGACGACGCAGAAGATGGCGCGGGCGGTGATCAGGGCGTTTAACGCCGACGGGGTGACGATCCAGCAGTTCAACGAGAGCGCCGGTGGCCAGGTGGTGTTTCACCTGCACGTGCACGTGATCCCGCGCTTCGAAGGTGTCGCCTTGAAGCCACATACCGGCACGATGGAGGACGCGGGCGTGCTCAAGGCCAATGCGGAGAAGATCCGCGCGGCGCTGGGCTGAACCGGCGCCTGTCGTTTTATGACGTCTTGCCGAGACCGGATCCGCGCCGGCAAGGCATCCGCCTTGTTTTTGCGGCATTCGCGGGGCAAGCCCGCTTCATATGTGAATTGATGAGGTTTTCATGCAGGCAGCTCTTATCATCATGACGATCCTCGGATGTGACGACACCGCCACCCAATGCCACTTCGTCGAGATGATCGACGAACGTTGGGCCACGGTGCAGGCCTGCGACGCGGTATCCGAAGACCGGCTGAAGAACTATTCCAACATCGACTACCCGGTGGTGGTGGCGGTCTGCCAGACCCCGGGAGACGCCGGCCTGGGCGAGCTGGCCGGCGAACCGGCGGCTCCTGCCGCCGTCGCCACGGCCGCACCGGAGATTGCGCCGCCGGCATCGGACACGCCGGTGCCGAAAGTCGACATCCCGGTCGCGGCAACGGTGGACAGTGCGCAAAGCGTTCAAACGGAGACTGATTCCGGCTTCGCGGCGCGGGTATTGCAACGGTTCGCTGATGCGCTTCCCGAGGCCAAGGACCTCAAGGCGCTGGTCAGCGAGCCGGTGCACGTGGTCACCGACAGCTATTCCTGGGTGGCAAAGCGTTTCGAGAAGTAGCGCCGAAGTCTGCCGGTCGATCCGGCCGGGACCACTCAGCCGAGAAGCAGTTGCCCGCCGATCAGCAGGGCCAGCGCCACGAGGATTCCGATCCAGATCCGTTTGCCGAAGATCAGGAAAGCGGCGAAGCCTGCCGAGACCGCGATCAGGCGCAGCGCCACCGGGACATTTTTCAACTCTCCGGTCGGATAGAGAATGAGCTTGGCGATGACGGCGGCAAGCAGCGCGGTGGCGACGGCGCGGACCCATGTCAGCGCCGCCGAATCCTGTTTCAGCCGGTTGCCGACCAGCACCCCCAGCCAGCGCCAGATGTCGGTCGCCAGCCAGCCGGCGACGGCGATGAACACGTAGGGCCACCACCAGGCGTCAAGCGCCGCGTAGCTCATCATTCCCCCGACCTCCGCTTCCAGACCCGGTCAGCGACGAATGCCAGGGTGCCACCCACCAGGCCGGCATAGAGAATGTCGAACTCCGGCGCGACCTGGTGAAAGACCGGCCCGAGCGCAAGTCCGATGATCATGGCAATATGCCCTGCCCGGTCACGGGTCGACGCCCAGATCGATGTCAGGAAATAGACCGGGGTGAGGAAGAACAGGGCGCCGGCGACCATTGCCGGAAGATTGGCGACCGTCGAATAGATCACTGCGACCAGAACGATGTTGGCGGAGGTGACGGTGGTCCCGAAACCGGCGAAGAACGCCACCCGGTGCTCGCGCGGCACGTCGCGGATCCGCTCCATGGTGAAGACGTAGGCCGTGATGGCGATGAAATGCGACAAGAGCAGCAACAGCCAGGTGGGGGTCTTCTCGGTCCGGATCTCGGGGATCAGGGCCGCGACCATCGGCATCAGCCGGATCGACGACAGCGCCACGGTGATGAAGGCGGCGGGCAGCGAGACGCCGGCAAGAATGGAGCCCACCAGCAGCACCTTGGCCGGCAGCGCCCAGATCATGCCGGTCATGAACACGGTTTCACCAAGCGGAATGCCCGCCTCGACGGCAAAGCCGCAGAAGCCGACAAAGGCGCTCATCAGGATGATGGCCGGTAAGGAGGCGATGCCGCGCGCGCCCTTGAAAAACCAATGGACGCCACGCTCGGCGGACGGATTGCTCATGGAGGTTTTGTGAGAGACTTTGGCCGGCGCCGCAACCGTTTTTCGTGCATGCGCACGATGCATTTTCTGCACAGCTGCCAGTCTGAATGCAAAACACCCCGGCATGACCGGGGTGTTTTATTTGGCGAGACCGCAGCGGAGCCTATTTCTTGCGCGGCACCTTGGGGACGGCGCTTGACGGCTTTTTCGGTGCGGGCTTTTCCGCCACCGCCGCCTTTGCCTCGGCCTTGGCCGGCGCATCCGGTTCCGGCTTCTTGGCCTTTGACGGTCCCTTGCCGGCAGCTGGCTTGCCGGTCGCCTTTGCAGTTGCGGTTTTTGCCTTGGCCGGAGCGCGTTTCTTGACCGGCGCCTCTTGCTTTTTCGGCTTGACCGGTACTTCCGCCGGGATCGCCTCGAGGATCAGACCCCTGGTTCCGCTCTTGTCGCCCACGGTCACTTTCACCGTGCCGCCATGCTTGAGCTTGCCGAACAGAAGCTCGTTGGCGAGCTCCTTCTTGATGTGCTCCTGGATCACCCGGCCCAGAGGCCGCGCGCCCATGCGCTCGTCATAGCCCTTCTCGGCGAGCCAGGCGATGGCGTCTTCTCCGAGATCGAATGTGACGTTGCGCTCGGCCAGCTGGGCTTCAAGCTGCATGACGAATTTCTGCACCACCATGTGGATGACCTGCGTGGGCAGGCTGCCAAACGGGATGATGGCGTCGAGACGGTTGCGGAACTCCGGCGTGAATAGCCGGTTGATCGCTTCCATGTCGTCGCCTTCGCGCTTGGTGGAGCCAAAACCGATGGCGGCCTTGGCCATGTCGGAGGCGCCCGCATTGGTCGTCATGATCAGGATGACATTGCGGAAATCGATCTTCTTGCCGTTGTGATCGGTGAGCGAGCCATGGTCCATCACCTGCAACAGGATGTTGAACAGGTCGGGATGGGCCTTCTCGATCTCGTCGAGCAGCAGCACGCAGTAGGGATGCTGGTCGACGCCGTCGGTCAGAAGCCCGCCCTGGTCGAAGCCGACATAGCCCGGAGGCGCGCCGATCAGACGCGAAACCGTGTGACGCTCCATGTATTCGGACATGTCGAAGCGCAGCAGCTCGACGCCGAGCGAGGCGGCCAACTGCTTGGCGACTTCGGTCTTGCCGACGCCGGTGGGACCGGAGAACAGGTAAGAGCCGATCGGCTTGTCGGGTTCGCGCAGGCCGGCGCGGGCCAGACGGATCGCCGCGGTCAGCGCATCAATCGCCGTGTCCTGGCCATAGACAACCGAGCGCAGCTCCTTGTCGAGATTGGCGAGAACGGTCTCGTCGTCCTTCGACACCGTCTTGGCCGGAATCCGGGCCATGGTGGCGATGGTGTTCTCGATCTCGACGTCAGTCAGCACCTTCTTGCGGCTCTTTTCCGGCAAGAGCATCTGCGCCGCACCGGATTCGTCGATCACGTCGATCGCCTTGTCGGGCAGCTTGCGGTCGGTGATGTAGCGCGCCGACAATTCGACGGCGGCCTTGATCGCCTCGTCGGTGTAGCCGACCTTGTGATACTCCTCGAAATAGGGCTTGAGGCCCTTGAGGATCTCGATCGCATCGGGAATCGTCGGCTCGGCCACGTCGATCTTCTGGAAGCGACGCACCAGAGCGCGGTCCTTCTCGAAGAACTGGCGGTATTCCTTGTAGGTGGTCGAGCCGATGCAACGGATCGCACCCGAGGACAGGGCCGGCTTGAGCAGGTTGGAGGCATCCATGGCGCCACCGGAAGTGGCGCCGGCGCCGATCACGGTGTGGATCTCGTCGATGAACAGCACCGCGCCGGGCAGATCCTCGAGTTCCTTGACCACCTGCTTGAGGCGTTCCTCGAAATCACCGCGATAGCGGGTGCCGGCCAGAAGCGAGCCCATGTCGAGCGAATAGATCACCGCATCGGCAAGCACGTCGGGCACGTCGCCCTCGACTATCCGCTTGGCGAGGCCTTCCGCGATGGCGGTCTTGCCGACACCGGGATCACCGACATACAGCGGATTGTTCTTGGACCTGCGGCAGAGGATCTGGATCGTGCGGTTGACCTCTTCCATCCGGCCGATCAGCGGATCGATCCGGCCGGTCTTGGCCTTTTCGTTGAGATTGACGCAGTAGGCGGTGAGCGCGTCCTGGCCCTTCTTCTTGGCACCTTCCTCGCCGGCCTGGTCGGACTTGGCCGAATCGGGTTCCGGCTCCTCGGCGCCGCGGACCGGACGGCCTTCCTCGGCGCCCGGGCGCTTGGCTATGCCGTGCGAGATGAAGTTGACCGCGTCATAGCGGGTCATTTCCTGTTCCTGCAGGAAGTAGGCGGCGTGGCTTTCGCGCTCGGCGAAGATCGCCACGAGCACGTTGGCGCCGGTGACTTCTTCCCGGCCAGAAGACTGGACATGGATCACCGCGCGCTGGATGACGCGCTGGAAACCCGACGTCGGCTTGGAATCCTCGTCATAGCCGGTGACCAGGTTGCCGAGTTCCTTGTCGACATAATCGCTCACCGTGCGGCGCAACTCGTCGATATCGACATTGCACGCGCCCATGACCGCCGCAGCATCCGGATCCTCGATCAACGCCAGCAACAAATGCTCGAGCGTGGCATATTCGTGATGCCGCTCGTTGGCATAGGTCAGCGCCTGATGGATCGCCTTTTCGAGACTGTTTGAAAAGCTAGGCAATTTCAGGTCCTCATTTCTTTTCCATCACGCATTGCAGCGGATGATGATTTTCGCGTGCAAAATCCATGACCTGGGTTACTTTGGTTTCAGCCACTTCGTAGGTGAACACACCGCATTCGCCGACGCCGTGATTGTGGACGTGCAGCATGATCCGGGTGGCCTGCTCGCGGTCCTTCTGAAAAAAGCGCTCAAGCACATGAATCACAAACTCCATCGGGGTGTAGTCGTCATTCAGCAGCAGCACGCGGTACAGGCTGGGCTTCTTGACCTGCGGCTTGGTGCGGGTGATGACCGATGTGCCTCTTTCGGACTCACCGTTGCCGCTTTTCTTGTCGGCCTGCAGGCGTATCGGATTCATGCTGTCATTCACTCTGGCCAGTTCCTGTCTCTTGCGTCCGGCGCACACAAAACCGAAGCACCGGCATTGGCTCTAACTTAATCTTTCCTGCGGGGATTTTAAGCCCCCTTGAGCATCGAAGAAAGAGATTTCGCGCGCCGGACCAATTCACGAAAAAAACCCGGCCGCACTGTAATGCGACCGGGTTGGCAAGAATTCGCCCTTCCACCCAAGCCGGTGGAAGGCAAACTGGTATCAGGCGGCAACCTTGGCTGCGGCCTTTTCGAAAGGCTTGTAGGCTTCCTTGGCCATGTCAGCGTAGAGTTCGCTCATCTTGGTGGCCTGGGCAACAAACGTTTCGTAGGCGTTCTTGGCATAGTCGGTCTGAATTTCGATGGCCTTGTCGAGGCTCTTGGCCGAAACCAGCTTCTCGACAACGGCTGCGTTGTCCTCATAGGACTTCTTGGAATATTCGGTGGCTTCAGCAGCGATCTGCTGGAAACCCTTGGTCATCGACGAAACCGTGGTCAGCATGCTGTCCATGGCTTCCTTGCTCATCTTCGAAGTGCTGTCAAAGTTCATCATGTCGGAAAATCCTGTCGTTGGGGACGTTGATGCTCCTAATTTAGGTGCACCGCACAATAATGTCAAGTTTATTGTGCATCGCACCAAAGTCTCGGATGCCGCTGTTTCTCACTTTGGCACAGCGGACAGACGCGGTTGCGGACGGCTTCGGCACAGATCCCGGAAAGGAATAATTCATCATAAACGGATTGGTAACGACGCGTGGCTAAGATCGGACACAATGGCTGATCAAGGAGGGCGTCAGCCGGAAACCCTTTTCACCTGCATGTTCATGAGTGAGTTATCGTGTACCAGCGTAAATCCAGTTCAATCGACCGGTTTGCCGCCCTTTCCTCCTCCGCATTCCAACTGCTTGCCCTGATCGGCATCGCATTGGTGCTGGGAAGCGCGCCGGCTGCCGCAAATTCCAAATACGCAGGCATCGTCGTCGACGCCAAGACCGGCAAGACACTTTATGCCCATGATGCGGACGAACTGCGTTATCCCGCGTCGCTGACCAAGATGATGACGCTGTACCTGACCTTCGAGGCGCTCGAACGCGGCAGCATCAAGCTCAACACACGGATCAAGTTTTCGGCCAATGCCGCCAAGGAGCCGCCCACCAAGCTCGGTGTCGGCGCCGGCCGGTCGATCACGGTCGAGCAGGTGATCTATGCGCTGGTGACAAAGTCTGCCAATGACGCCTCAACCGCGATCGCCGAGCATCTCGGCGGCTCGGAATCCAAGTTCGCCGCGATGATGACGGCCAAGGCCCGTTCGCTCGGCATGTCGCGGACCACGTTCCGCAACGCCCACGGCCTGCCGAACTCGCAGCAGGTGAGCACGGCACGCGACATGGCGAAACTTGGCATTGCCTTGCGCGAGCATTTTCCGCGGCAGTACAAATATTTCTCCACGCGCTCGTTCACCTTCGGCAAGAGCCGTTTCGGCAATCACAACCGGCTGCTCGGCACTGTTCGCGGCGTCGACGGCATCAAGACCGGCTACACCCGCGCCTCGGGCTTCAACCTGGTCTCGTCGGTGGTCGACCGCGACCGTTCGATAGTCGCCGTGGTGATGGGCGGGCGCACCGGCGCCAGCCGCAACGAACAGATGAAGGACCTGATCGCCCGCTACCTGCCCAAGGCCTCGACGCGCGGCAAGGGCAATCTGATTGCCCGCGGCGCAGTGGCAAACACCGCGGTTGCGGCAATCGCCTCGCTCGAACTTCCGAAGGTCGGACCGGTGCCGTCGCAGCGCCACGAGGGGAACCAGCGCCTGGCGATGGCCTATGCAGCGCCCACGCCCGAGCCCGTTGTCGGACGCGCGGCGCTTGTCAACTCGCTGATCGCCCAGAAAGTGGCGATACCGACCCCTGCTCCGGCCGTGGTTCCACCAATGCCGGTGGAAACCGCAGCAAACGAGGCAGTCGATCCGGTGACCACGGCCTCGACTACCTCGATGAGTGGCTGGGTGATCCAGATCGGCGCCATGCCGGACCGCAATGCGGCGGTAGAACTGCTGGCGCGCGCCCAGGACGCCGGCGGAAGCGCGCTGTCGGGCGCGGAGCCCTTCACCATGGCCTATGCGAAGAACGACGAACAGCTTTACCGGGCACGGTTTGGCGGCTTTGACGGGCAGTCCGCCGCCACACGCGCCTGCAAGACACTCAAGAAGAAAGGCTATGCCTGTTGGGCAACGGCCAACTGACCCTCAGCGCTTGTTCAGCGCTGCGGCCGGATAGCCAGTTCCGGGGACATCCACGTTATTTGTACCGCGTATTCGGGGAATTCAGTCATGTCGACTCAAGAGAACAGCTTTGGCTTCGTTGATCCGGCCAGCAAGAAACGCAGAACCGCCCGCATCGGGATGCATCCGCTTCATGAGGCGGCGATGCGCCTCGCGGATCTCGGCTTCGCTCGCCCCAGGGCCAAGACCAAGGACCTCGTAGGCCTCCTTCTGTGTCATGGCGCCCGAGCCTGGAGAAGCTCCCAATCCCGCGTCGTCATCCATGTCAAGGCCGGCACGCCAGTCGGGCGTTCGGCGGTCAAGATACGCCTCCAGTAGGCCCAGGCTTTCGGGGTCGCCCGCCAGTTCGGAATGCAATTGCATCAGATCGGCTTCGTCGAGGTGGTTGAGTTCGCTCCCCTCGAAGCTGCCGGCCAGTACCAGACCGTTCATTTCGCCGGTGTCGAGATCAAGCTCCATTTCCAGCGCCGCCGAACGGACGTAGGAATGCCCGCCGGGCTGGCGGGTGGCGCGGGCCGCACGGCGGGCACGGGAATACAATGCGACGGCAAAAGCCAGCAGCGGAATGCCAATACCGCCGCGGCCGATCAGGGTCAGAACGCCGCCCAGGCCGGCGATTGCGACCGGAAGACCGTAGCGGAGCGCAGCGGCAAGCGCCGACGGCCTGACACTGAGCAAGCCTGCCAGAACCGCCAGCAGGATCAGGACTCCGCCGAAAAACACTGCAATTGCACTCATGAACGCGTGGATCCTCCGCCCGTTTGTTTTCCTGCTGGCTTTCCGGGTCCGAGTTGCTCGAGCAGCAGCCTCGCCGCCGATCCTCCGGATTTTTCCAGCGCAGGCCGGCCACCGGTGGCATAGGTGGCGACGGCACGAAGCAGGGCCGCGAGTTCCGCCGCCGCATTCTGATCGAAGCGGACATAGGCGCCGCCGGTGACGCGGGCAATTTCGCGAAAACCGGTGGCGGCAGCCGGATCGTGACCTTCATGGAACATGAAACACGGCACCTTTCTCAGCGCCAGTTCTCCCGCCACCACGGCGAGCTTGTCGATGTCCTCTTCCATCGCGTCGCCGATATAGACCAGCGCGCTGACCGGCTTCTTCGTCGCCTCGTCGGCGACATGGCGCAACACGCGGCCGATCTGGGTCTGGCCGCCGCGGCAATCGATCCGCGTCATCAGGTCGGCCAGCTGCCGCGTGTCGCTGACCCAGCGCGAGGCCCGGCATTCGCCCAGTCCGCGGAAATAGACCAGTTGCACCGAAAGCGCGCCGGTCTTGCCGACCGCGTCAAACATTTCAGCCTGCAGCTTGCAGGCGCTGTCCCAGGTCGGCTGACGGCTCATCGTCGCGTCCAAAGCAAAAGCCAGACGGCCCGAACCGCCCGCCGCGGGCACGACGGATCTGGCCGCCGAGAGGAAGGCCGCGATCTCGGAGCGCGATGACACGGGGGCGCCACCGGGAAGCGCAGCTGCGCCGCGCTTCGACAAGGCTTTGTCAGTTCCGGTCTTGTCTTTCGCCATAGCTCCCGCGCCTCGGTTGGTCAGCTTCCGCATTCCGCAACAATGTGGCGCTTTCTCCCGGCAACACAAGGGCGTGGGGCGCAGGTTTGGCTCACAGGAGCCCGAGCCCGGCCAGTTCGCGCTTGAGTTCGGGGGGAAGTTCATCGTCGCCGGAGCCGGAAGCGCCAAGATCAGGCGGCGCGTCCTTCGGATCGAGATAGCGCCAGCCCTGGAACGGGCGGCGCGGCGCCCACGAGGTTTCGTGCAGCACCGGCTCAAGCACCAGATGACAGCGGGAAATGCCATCCGTATCGACAAACGGCCGGATATCCACGAGACGCTGCCTCGCCTGGATATTGCCCTTGATCACCCAGTAGAGCGAGCCGCCATCCAGCAGCTCTTCCATCCGCTTGGGGACCATCCGGGTGGTGTGGAACTGTTCGGGCACCTGCCCCGCCGCCGCCATCATCGCCAGGCGGCGCTGCATCCAGTCGCGCTGGTCCTCGACGCTTTCCGCGCCGACACAGAGTTTGAGAAGATGAAGAGCCATTGCGCGATACATCGGGCGCAGATGGCCCGGGGTCAAGCCGGAGGCCGAGGAAAGCGATGGTCATCCACAGGCTCAACGCCTGGCCTGGCTGGTGCGGTTCAGGCGGAAGCGCTCCGGGAGCTCAGCACTCGACGACATTGACGGCGAGGCCGCCGGTCGAGGTTTCCTTGTAGCGCTCGTTCATGTCGAGGCCGGTCTGGCGCATGGTTTCGATGCAGGCGTCGAGCGGCACGAAATGGGTGCCGTCGCCCTTCATCGCCAGCGAGGCGGCGGTGACCGCCTTGACCGCGCCCAGCGCATT
>JAHJUC010000234.1 GCA_018829385.1 Alphaproteobacteria bacterium | reverse complement strand
GCTGGCAAGCACATCGCCGGGCCGGAAGGCGGAGGCGGAAATCGAGTTCTCGACCGCCGGCACCAGCACGCGCAGATCCACCGACAATCCGGCATCCATGATCATCATCGCCAGCGCCATCACATTGGCGGCCCCGCCCATATCCTTCTTCATGTTGAGCATCGAGGAGGAGGGCTTGATGTCGAGACCGCCGGTGTCGAAGCAGACGCCCTTGCCCACCAGCGTCAGCTTGAGCGCACCCGGCTTGCCCCAGCGCATCTCCAAGAGGCGGGGGGCCTGGGCGGCGGCACGGCCGACCGCATGGATCATCGGGAAGCCCCTGGCAATCAGCTCGTCGCCGGCAACGACACTGATCTCGGCTTTGTAGTGGCCGGCAAGGCCGCGGAAGGCCGCTTCCAGCGCATCGGGTCCCATGTCATTGGCGGGCGTATTGACCAGATCGCGCGCCAGACCGACGGCGGCCACGGTTCGCCGGATGGAATCGGCGTCCGCATCGGCCGGAATGACCAGTCTCGGGCTATCCGCGACCGGTTTGCGGTAAGTTTCGAACCGGTAGGCGCCCATGCCGAAAGCCATCGCCATGACCGCGCCGGAAATGGGCGATGTCTCGATGTGCCAGTCACCCTTGGGCAGCACTCTGGCCAGCTTGCCGCCGATGAAAGGGTGACACTCGCCATCTTCACCGAGGCCGAAAAGCGCACCGGCCAGCTTGCCGTGGCGATTTGGTGCGAGCAACACGGCCCCCTCGGCGGCCTGGAACCCGGCGGCCTTTGCCCAGGCAAGCGCCGTCTTGTCGAAATGACCGCGTTCGATATCGGCGCGGGAAATCGCCCAGACCGGCAATGTCTCTCCGGACATCGGGGCAAACGGGGACGGTCGGTCAATGTGGCTGTAGGGGGCCATGGTTTCTCCTCTTGTTCTCCACATCCGGCGGGCGGAGAATCAGTCGTTAACTCTTGATTAGGGTTAACAGATTATTGCTGGTGCGAAGACTGTGGGGTTCACCTTTCAGGACCGCCCCGACGATCAATTTTCCGGGATCAGACCAATGTCAGCGACCCATGCACGCTCCATCCTCCCCCGCCGGCTCCTCGGCGCAGTCTGCATCGCGGCGCTCGGCATCGCGCTCGCGGGATGCGCATCCGACCGCAAGCTGACCACCGGTTCCATTCCATCGATGAACAAGCCGCTCGAAAGCATGAATGCGACGGAGCTGCATTCGGCGGCCGAAAGCATCGGGCGGGCCTATGACAAGAACCCCAAGGACCCGGCTGTGGGCATGAAATATGCCTCGGTGCTGACCATGGGCGGCCGCGCCGAGCAGGCGCTTGCGGTGATGCAGCAGGTCGCCATCCACAATCCAACGGACCGTGACGTGCTGGCCGCCTACGGCAAGGCGCTCGCCGGCGCGGGCCAGTTCGACAAGGCGCTCGACGCCATCCAGCGCGCGCAGACGCCCGACCGGCCTGACTGGCAGCTCTTGTCGGCGGAAGGCGCCATCCACGACCAGATGGGCGACCCGGCAACGGCACGGGCTCGGTACCGCAAGGCACTCGACATCGAGCCGAACGAGCCGTCGATCCTGTCGAACCTCGGCATGTCCTATGTTCTGCAGGGCGATCTGAGAACCGCGGAGAGTTACCTGGCCTCCGCCGCCCGCCAGCCGGGCGCCGACAGCCGGGTCCGGCAGAATCTTGCGCTGGTGGTCGGGCTCCAGGGCCGCTTCCAGGAAGCGGAACAAATCGCCGGCTCCGAGCTCTCCGCCGAACAGGCGAGCGCCAACGTGACCTATCTGCGCGCCATGCTGTCCCAGCAGAATGCCTGGAACAAGCTCAAGGATTCGGATCGCAAGAACACCAACTGATCCGCCCGGAACAGTCAGACCGCGTCAGCGGCAACGTTAGCCCGGCCGCCATGCGAGCTTCCAGCTGAACCATTCATCCGGCGATACGCCAAGAGCCGAAGCCAAAGGCCATGGCTCAGTCTTGACGCCCTGGGGGACAAGACGGGTTCCCCGGGGCCGGGAGCCCGGGCATCGCGAAGGGATTTACGCCGGGGCGGCAGGCCAGACCCGCAGGCTGCACCTCGACCGCGGGAAGGCATCACCAACTGCAATCAAGATCGGCTAGATCGGCCGCCGTCTGCCCTGTCCGAGGGCGGCACGGCGCGCCTCGGCCGTCTGGCTCCGCCGCGAGGCATAGGGATTGCGCTTCGAAAGCCTTTTTTTACTGCGGCACGCCGCCGGAGAAGTTGTCCATGACCTGGATGGCGGCAGGCCCGAGAATGACGCCGATCAGCACCGGCAGGAAGAACAGGATCATCGGCACGGTCAGCTTCGGGGGCAAGGCCGCAGCCTTCTTTTCGGCCTCGGTCATGCGCTGGTCCCGGCTTTCCTGGGCGAGAACGCGCAAGGCCTGGGCGATGGGGGTGCCGTAGCGTTCGGACTGGATCAAGGCCTGGGTGACAGCTTTCACCTGGTCCAGCCCGGTGCGGGTGCCGAGGTTCTCAAACGCCATCCGCCGGTCCTGGAGATAGGACAGTTCCGCGGTCGTCAGCACGAACTCCTCTGCCAGAGCGGTCGACTGGACGGCGATTTCCTCGGCCACGCGTTTCATCGCGGCCTCAATGGAGACGCCCGATTCCACGCAAATCAGCATCAGATCAAGCGCATCCGGCCAGGCAAGCTTGATGGAGGCCTGGCGCTTGCCCGCCTGGTTGGAGACAAACATGTTCGGCGTGTAAAAGCCGATATAGGCGCCGACGATGCACGCCAGAACCCGTACCGTAAACGGCTTGTCGGCCAGGTTCTCGAGCACGAAGACATAGACGATCGAAGCGACAAGAAAAATGAAAGGCAGCACGAAACGCGCCAACAGGAACATGTTGAGCGCATTCTGGGTGCGGTAACCGGCTGCGCGCAACTTGGCCAGGGTGGCGCCATCGGCGAGCGCATCTTTCAGATTGAGCTGTTCGACGATGCCGCGCACGGACGCATTGTCACGGGAGCGGAGGCCGGTGCTTTTCGATCCGCCGCGCGACTGCTCGGCATTGAGGCGGGCGCGTTCCCTGGCCCGGATCTCATCGCGTTCGAGTGCCGCCGATTTCATCCGGGCATCAAGATCGCCGCGCTCGAAATAGGGGGCCAGGACAGTGTAAAGCGTCGCGAAAACCGCGATCGATATCAGGATCGGAAACAGGTAGGCCGGGTCGGTGAGGGACGAAACAAGATCGGAT
>JAHJUC010000233.1 GCA_018829385.1 Alphaproteobacteria bacterium | reverse complement strand
CGGAAAACGCTGAAAGAGCTGCTCGGGCGCATCATCGAAGACAATCGCAAGAGCTGAATGACCGCTTGGGAGGCATGTCATGAAGGACAACGCAACGGGGCTGACACTGGTCCCTCATGCCGCCACGATGGAGCGGCGCACCGGCGACTTGTTGATGACAAGCCGGACGCCGTTCGATCCGGTGGTCTCGAACACCGGTGTCTGGCTCCACAAGTGGGCGGAGAAGACGCCGTCGAGCATCTTCCTCGCCGAAAGGTCGGGCGATGGCTGGCGCGAAATGGGGTATGCGGAAGTCCGGGATGCGGTCCGCGCCATAGCGTCCAGCCTGGCCGCGCGCGGGATGGATGCCACGACCCCGATCGTCATCATGTCGGGCAACAGCCTCGATCACGCATTGCTGTCGCTGGGCGCGCAATATGCCGGCGTTCCGACGGTACCGCTGGCCGAGCAGTATTCGCTGATCACCGAAGCCCATGACCGGCTGGTCTATGTGCTCAACAAGGTGCGGCCGACCATGGCGTTCGTCGATGACGCCGCGCGCTATGGTGCCGCCATTTCGCGGCCGGAGCTGGAAGGTGTCGAGATCGTTGCCGGCCTGACCGAAAATGCACCGGTCAAGGTGACACCGTTTGCAGAGCTGTTGCGCGGCGATGGCGGTGTCGATCTGGACGGCGTTCATGCAAAAGTCGGCCCCGAGACCCTGGCCAAGATCCTCTTTACCTCGGGATCTTCATCCGACCCGAAGGGCGTGCTGACAACACAGAAGATGATGTGCACCAACCAGGCCCAGATGGCCAGCGTGCTGCCGTTCCTCAAGGAACGGCCGCCGCGGATCATGGACTGGCTGCCGTGGAACCATGTTTTTGGCGGCTCGCACAACACGCTGATGATGCTGGCGCATGGCGGAAGCCTTTACATCGACAATGGAAAGCCGACCAGTACCGGCTTCCCGGATACGATCCGGAATGTCATCGACAAGCCAGGCACGCTGTCCTTCAATGTGCCGGTCGGCTTTGCCATGCTGGTGCATGAGATGGAAACCAACATGGCGCTGCGGAAGGCCTATTTCAGTGATCTCGACATGCTGTTTTATGCCGGCGCGTCGCTGCCGCAGGAAGTCTGGACGCGGCTTGAGGAGATGGCGATCGAAATCCGCGGCAAGTTGCCGTTGATGATATCAAGCTGGGGCATGACCGAAACGGCGCCTGCGACGCTGATGGTGCACGAGCCCATCGGCCGGTCCGGCGTGATCGGCGTGCCGCTGCCGGGCACCGAGATCAAGCTGATCCCGGATGACGAGATGCGCTGCGAGCTGAGGGTCAAGGGTCCCAACGTGATGACCGGCTACTGGGGGGACCCGGAAAAATCGGCGGCAGCCTTTGACGAGGAAGGGTTTCTGATCACCGGGGATGCGGTGCGTTTCGTCAATCCGGACGATCCGGACCGGGGGCTGATCTTCGACGGCCGCGTGTCCGAGGATTTCAAGCTTCTGACCGGTACCTGGGTGCAGGCCGGCAGGTTGCGGCTCGATGCGCTCGAGCATTTGCGCGGGCTTGTGCAGGATGTCGTCATCTGTGGCCATGACCGGGGCGAGATCGGCCTGTTCATCTTCCCCAAGCCGGGCCAGGTGCATGGCGACACCACATCGGAAGGCGCGGTGATCGACCCCGAGCTGCAGTCCGCCATCGAGAACCGTCTGCGGGCCATGGCGAAGACAGCGTCCGGATCGGCAAGGCGCATCACCCGCGCCATCATTCTTGCCGAGCCGCCGAGCCTGAAGGATTCCGAAATGACGGACAAGGGCTCGCTCAATGTCCGCAAGATCATCACCCGCCGAGCCGATCTTCTCGAACGGCTCTATGACAATGAAGATCCGGCGCTGATCCGGGTGTGAGGAAACAATGGTAGATTTTTCAAAAGTTCGCGCAATCGACACGCATACCCATGCCGAGGAGCCCTGCGGCTGCCATGCCGATGACGGCTATGACGATCTGCAGAGCACGATGGCGAAATACTTCGGAGCGCCCTGGGAGCACCCGCCAACCATTGCCGAAACCGCGGCGCACTATCGCGAGATGAACATTGCAGCGGTGATCTTTCCGGTCGACGCCGAACGCGAGACCGGTTTTCGCCGCTACAACAACTACGAAGTCGCCGAGGCCTGCGCCAAGGAAAGCGATATCCTGATCCCGTTCGCCTCGATCGATCCGCACAAGGGCAAGCTCGGCGCCCGCGAGGCGCGCGACCTGGTGAAGAACCACGGTGTCCAGGGCTTCAAGTTCCACCCGACCATGCAGGGCTTCTATCCCAATGACCGGATGGCCTACGATCTCTACGAGGCGATCGCGGAAACCGGCAAGCCTGCGCTGTTTCACACCGGTCAGACGGGAGTCGGCTCCGGCATGCGCGGCGGCAACGGCATGCGGCTCAAGTACTCGAACCCGATGTATATCGATGACCTGGCTGTCGATTTCCCTGACATGCCTATCATTCTCGCGCACCCCTCCTTCCCCTGGCAGGAAGAGGCGCTGTCGATCGCGACCCACAAGCCCAATGTCTATATCGACCTCTCCGGCTGGTCGCCGAAATACTTCCCGCCGATCCTCATCCGCTACGCCAACACGCTTTTGAAGAAGAAGATGCTGTTTGGGTCCGACTGGCCGATGATCGCTCCGGAAAAATGGCTGGACGCCTTCGACAAGGCCGATTTCAAGGAGGAGGTGCGACCGCTGATCCTGAAGGAAAACGCCATGCGCCTGCTGGGTGTATCCTGAGTTTATTGCGGCGGACACCCGGATACTGGCACCTCGTATTGCCAGTATCCGGGGGATTTGATCGCGACCACCGATCGGTGACGGCGGATGCTGCTCCACATCTAGATCACGTCGGCCTTTAGCAGCTGCTTGAGCAAGGGGTTGGGAAACCGACGCATCTGCGTCACCGCGTAGAAGGTTTCCTGAAGGCCGGGCAATTTGGAGGCCTCGATCAGCAGTCCGTTCGCAAGCTCATCGTTGACGACAATCGGCGGCACCACTGCCAGGCCCACATCCTCGCGGGCCATGAGGCGAAGCATTGCCATGTCGTCGACTTCCGCGGCGATTCGGGGGCGGACGCCAAGGCGGGCCGCCAAGGCGTCGAAACCCGTCCGCACGCTGCTTTCCAGGCTTGGCAAGATGATCGGGTTGTTCGACAACAACTCGACGATGCCGGCTGATCCAGCGACGCGTCGGGGCGAACCGACGAGGCTCACCTGCTGGTCGGCCAGCTT
>JAHJUC010000232.1 GCA_018829385.1 Alphaproteobacteria bacterium | reverse complement strand
TCGAGAACGGTCTTGTCGCCCGGACGCAGCGACATCGTCCGCTCGCCCCAGTCCGGCGGATAGGACAGACCGATCGGGTAGCCGGTGCGGTTGTCCTTGGTGATTCCGTACTTGTTCAAAACCGTGAAGAAGGCGATGGCGATGTCCTCGCAAAGATTGCCTGCCTTCGCCGCCTCGAGCCCGGCCTCCATGCCCTCCAGAACCGCCTTCTCGGCATCGATGAAGGTTTGCGTCGGCTTGCCCAGGAAAACCGTGCGCGACAGCGGGCAATGGTAGCGCTTGTAGACGCCGGCGATCTCGAAGAAGGTGCCCTCGCCGCTTTTCATCGGCTTGTCGTCCCAGGTCAGGTGCGGCGCCGAAGCGTCCGCCCCCGACGGCAACAGCGGCACGATCGCCGGGTAGTCGCCGCCGAAGCCGAGTCCGTTATCGTAACGCAGACCCGCTTCATAGATGTCGGCCACCAGGTCGCACTTGCGGTAGCCGACTTCGCATTTGTCGAAGATCGTCTGGTGCATCCGCTCGACCAGCCGCGCCGCCTTGCGCATGTAATCGAGTTCCTGGCTCGACTTGACCGCCCGCTGCCAGTTGACCAGCGCCGTGACATCCAAGAACCGGGCATTGGGCAGATGTTTCTGCAGTGCGGCAAAGGCGGCAGCCGAGAACCAGTAATTGTCCATCTCCACGCCGATGCGCTTTGTCCCCCAGCCGCGCTCCTCGAGCTTGGCTGACAGGTAATCCATCGGATGCCGCTCGGTCGATTGAACATAGTGATCCGCGTAGCCGATGATGTCGCTGTCGGACAGATAGGCCGTCCGCCGCGCGCCGTTCGCGTCCTGGCCGCGCCCGAACCAGACAGGGTCGCCGTCCGGCCCGACCACCACGCACTGGTGAACGTAAAACGACCAGCCGTCATATCCCGTCAGCCAGGCCATGTTGGACGGGTCGGAAACGATGATGACGTCGACACCTGCAGCAGCCATGGCGGCGCGCGTCTTGGCGAGGCGCTGCGAATATTCGTCCCGGCTGAAATTGAGAACTGGCGCGGACATTCGGGGGGATTTTCCTTTCTGGGTAGGGTTTCAGTTTGAGAAGTTGGTGCCGGCGCCCACAGCCAGCGCACGCTGGCTTGCGAAGGTGGCGATTGCCGTATCCTGGATGCCGGTGCCGGTCAGGTCGGCGACGGTGATGGCGCTGTCGGAGAGGCGGCCACGCGCCTTGCCGGCAACGATCATGCCGAGTTCGGCAAACTCGTCGTCGGGTGCCGCGACCCCGGCCGCAATGGCAGAGCGCAACTCTCCCAGGCCGCGGGTCTGGCTCAGCCGGTCAGGCACATAGAGGTCGGCCCTGGCAAGGCAGGCCGGATCGAGTTCGTTCTTGTGATCCTGGTCCGACCCCATGGCGGTGACATGCTGGCCCGGCCTGAGCCACTCGCCACGCAGGATGGGCTGCGAAGCGGGCGTGGTCGTCACGATCACGTCGGCCCTGCCCACCGCTGCGGCCAGGTCGGTTGCCGTGGTGACATCGACGCCGAGCTCCCGGCTCATTTCGGACGCGGCTTCCCTCGCCTTCTCCGGATCCCGCGCCCAGATCGTGGCCGACACGATCGGCCGGACCAGGCAGAGCGCCTCAAGTTGCAGCCTGCCCTGGCAGCCAGCGCCCAGGATGCAGGCCCTGGACGCATCCGCGCGAGAGAGGTGACGGGCCGCGACCGCTCCGGCAGCGGCCGTGCGGACATCGGTCAGATAGCCATTGTCGAGCAGCAGCGCCTCGAGCATCCCGGTCCTGGCTGAAAACAGCACCATCAATCCCGAGGTGCTCGGCAGGCCGATTTTCGGGTTGTCGAAGAAACCCGGCGAGATCTTGATGGCGAAACTGTCGATGCCCGGCACGAACGCGGTCTTGACGTCGACCTCGCCATTGAACGGCGCGATCGCCATCGACAGGATCGGCGGCATCACCACGTCGCCGGTTGCAAGCGCCGCAAAGGCCTGTTCAACGCAATCGACGGCATCAAGATCAAGCTTCACCAGGCTGCGCAAATCCGCCTCGGTCAGGATCCTGATGTCGCTCATGTCACGCTGCCTCTTGGGTAACATCGACATCCTCGCCGGAGATGATGCGATGGTGCTGGTTCATGTCGATATTGCCGCCGCTCAGGATGGCGACGATCGGGCCGGTGCTCTCGATCCTGCGGGCAAGCAGGGCGGCGATCCCGACCGAGCCCGACCCCTCTATGATCTGCCGTTCCTGCCAGTAGGCGTGCCGGATGGCGGCGGCGATCTCGGCTTCGCTGACAAGCACGACGTCGTCGACCAGATCCCGCGTCATGGCGAATGTCAGCCGGTTGTTAAGACCGATCCCGCCGCCGAGCGAATCCGCCAGCGTCGCCAGTTCCTCGACCTGGACCGGCTTGCCGGCCTTCAGGCATTCATGCATCGCCGCCCCGCGCTCCATCGAGATCCCGACGATCCGGACTTCCGGCCGCCTGGCCTTGATAGCGGCCGCGACCCCGGAGATCAGTCCGCCGCCCGAAAGCGGGACCAGCACCGTGGCTGCGTCCGGCACCTGGTCGAGCAATTCGAGACCGAGCGTTCCCTGTCCGGCGATGATCTTTCGATGATCGAAGGGCGGGATCATGGTCATGCCGTCCTCGGCAACCAGGCGGTCGACCTCGAGCTGCGCCTCGTCCTGCGACTGTCCGACAATGCGGACTTCGGCGCCTTGCGCCCTGATCCCGTCGATCTTGGCCTGCGGAACCAGCCGCGACATGCAGATGATGCACTTCACCCCGGCGGCCCTCGCGGCATAGGCGAGCCCGCGCCCGTGATTGCCGGTCGACACGCCCACCACCCCGCGGCCTCTCTCCTCGTCCGACAGCGACGCGACGGCGTTCGAGGCGCCGCGCAGCTTGAAACTGCCGGTAATCTGCATCTGCTCGAGCTTGAGATGGACCGGCACGCCGGCAAGATCGCTCAATACGGGCGAGTTGTTGACCGGCGTGGTTCGGATCGTGGCGGCAATGGCTTCGCGCGCCTCATCGATTTCACCGAGACTGACAAAGGGCTCATGCATGGTCATGCCGCTGCACCGACGCCCCGGTCCGGCAGAGCGCAGTCGAACAGTCTGCCAAATTGCGGTGGCCTGTGGCCGGCAAACCCGCCAAGCCGCGCCATGGCCCAGGCGCTCGCCTGGTTGGAGGTGACGACCGGCTTGCCGCACCGTTGCTCGAGTTCCGCAATCACGTTGATGGCCGGCAGCCCGGTGCAGGAG
>JAHJUC010000231.1 GCA_018829385.1 Alphaproteobacteria bacterium | reverse complement strand
CCGGGGCCCTTGTCGCCGGTCTGGGCGTAGGCGAAGGCGCCGACGGGGCCGACCAGGAAGCTGACCAGGGCGGTGATGCGCAACAGCGTGGTGATGGAGTGCTGGATCCGGGTTTTCATGACATCAATCCTTTGAAGGCGGCATCAGAACGATGCTGTGCAGTTCAGGCTGGGATGAAAGAGGCAGGCGCCGATCGCTCCGCTGTTCCAGCCGTTGCGGTGGCGATCGCTGTTGGCGACCGCTGCGGCCATCAGCAGTGCAAAGATCAGGAAGACCAGGCAGATGATGATGAAGCGTCGTGCGATGGTGCTCATGCGTCTTGTTCCCTTCTTGTGGAGGCAACATCGCATTTGCTGGCTGAACGGCACCTGAGACGGGCGTTCATCTGGCGTTCAAAGAGGTTAACCGGACAGGCATACCCGATATGCAGACCCGATATGCAGACCGGGCAGGCAGGCTCCAGCATTGCGATCTTGCGCGGAGTTGCAGCGGGTTCGCGGGCGATGGCTGATCTGACGGGCGGGGAAGTGTTTACCGATTGGTCATGCTATGAACTGAAAGAGCAGGGCTTCGGCGCGGGATTATTGGAATATAAAACTACAGCTTTCATATTCGGACCTCCTAATCAAAGGGCTTGGAATATGAGAAGGCCTGCGGACAACGACATAGATGGCCCAATTCAGCGACCGGTGCTCGACTGCCTGCTCCGGTTCGATCGCTGCACCGAAGCTCGCTATGAAGCCGAGCACGGCCGCTGGCGGGCGGCGCATTTGCGCCACACCATCATCTTCGGTGTCCTGCTCTATCTCCTGCACGATATCTCGACCTACCTGCTGTTGCCGGATCATTACTGGATCATCGTGCTGATGACTGTATTCGTGATCGTTCCGTGCTCGCTGGCGGTGGCCTATGCCATGGCGAGAGTTTCCTCAGGACTGAGGGAAATGCTGGCTTTGGGGGCCATTCTGACGGCCACGGCCTTGCCGGTTTTCATGCTCTATTATTCAAATGCACCGCACAGCACCCATATGAATACCGAAGTGATCCTGTGCATCGTCTTTGCCAACATGGTGATGGCGCTGAGGTTCCGTCATGCCCTGGTCTACTCTTGTCTGGTTCTCATCTGGGCGATCTCCGCAGTCTTGATGAAGCAGGGTGTTGATCCAGAGCTGAAGGTTGCACTGTGCTTTCAGTTCACAAGCGTGTGCCTGCTTACTACCTATTCCAACTACCTGTTCGAACGGCGGCGCTGCAGGGATTATCGCGTCTCGCTGGAAGCCAGGATGCGGGCAGAGACCGCCGAGACCTCGGAAAGGCAGTTCCAGGAAATGTCGAAAACCGATGCTCTCACCGGGCTTCCCAACCGGAGGTTCCTCGACGAGCGGCTGGCAGAGTGGTTTTCCGACGGCCGGCCTGCCGCGGTGATGATGGTCGACATCGATCACTTCAAGCTGTTCAACGACACGCTTGGCCATCCGGCGGGTGACGAATGCCTGAGGCTGATCGCCAACGCGTTCCGGAGTGCATTCTCCGAACCCGATCTTTTCTGCGCGCGGTTTGGCGGCGAGGAGTTCATTGTCGCGATCAGGGATGCCGACGAACTGCAGGCCCGCCGTCTCGCCAATGCGGTGGTCAGGTCCATCGAGGCGCTCGGCATCGCCCATCCCGGCCGCAGCGACGGGGTGGAGGTGGTGACGGTCAGTGTCGGTGTGGCGCTGAAGAGCTCTGCGGAACCGGTTTCGCAAAACGAGGTGCTGTCGCAAGCCGATGAAGCACTCTACCAGGCCAAGCGCCGCGGCCGGAACCGTTTCGTGATGCGCTCCGAGGTCACAGATCCGAGGATTGCGGCGAATTCGTAATCCGGTTTCCGGGCGCTCCACGGCAAGCCCTGCGGCATGGGTCTAGCCTCTTGATCCCGGGGGATTGCCAAACAGCCGTCCATTCCACATCCTGCCGCGAGCAACCGAAGGAATGGCAATGACCACCCAGACCAACGCAATCGAACTATATTACTGGCCGACGCCCAATGGCTGGAAAATCACGATCATGCTTGAGGAGCTGGGCGTCCCCTACGAGGTCAGGTACGTCAATATCGGCAAGGGCGAGCAGTTCGAGCCGTCTTTCCTGGCAATCGCCCCCAACAACCGGATGCCGGCGATCATCGACCCCGAAGGTCTGGATGGAGAGCCGATTTCGGTTTTTGAATCGGGCGCCATCCTGCAGTATCTCGGTCGCAAGTTCGGCCGGTTCTATCCGTCGGACGAACGGGCCCGCGTCGAGGTGGATCAGTGGCTGTTCTGGCAGATGGGCGGGCTCGGCCCCATGGCCGGCCAGGCGCATCATTTCCGGCAATACGCCCCCGAACAGGTTCCCTACGCGATCGAACGCTATACCAACGAGGTCAACCGGCTTTACGGGGTCATGAACAGGCGGCTTGCCGACAGGGATTTTCTCGCAGGCGACTATTCGATCGCCGACATGGCAGCCATCGGCTGGGTCAGGCCCTACAAGAACCAGGGGCAGGATCTCGATGACTTCCCCAATCTCAAGCGCTGGTTCGAGACGCTGATGGCAAGACCGGCGGTTGAAAAAGGATGCAGCATCGGCATCGAATACCGGCGCAACCTCGCCGACGACAAGGACGCACAGAAGGTGCTGTTCGGCCAGAAGGCGCGCTGATCGGTTCAGGATACGAAAAGACCCGCGCCGGAATGCCTGCGCGGGTCTGATCAATCTTCGTCCGTCCCGACGGCCGGATTACATCTTGGTCCAGTTCTGCGACCGGCACAGGATGCCCATCACGCACCCTTTCATCTTCATGCTCTTGCCGGAAATGGTGGCAGAGCCGGAATAGGTCTTGTCGTTGGCGGGATCGGTGATCTGGCCTGAATAGCCGCTGCCGTCGGCTTTCATCTTGCCGATGTTCTTACCGGCATGCTTGCCGGTCTTCAACTGAATGCAATAGGAGCCGCCGCAAGGCGAGATCGCTGCGGTTTCGCCACTCTGTGTCTTCCAGTTGCCTTCGATCACGTCTGCGAGCGCAGGAGCGGTCATGGCGGCCACAAGCGCGCCAGCAACAATCAAATTGCGGATCATGGTGTTCCTCCCAAGGATATCAGCGCTTCCTCAAGCGCATTTCTTACTTAACCCGGATTTACGTAAAGCGAAACTGGTATTTCTGAGGGAGCAGAATGGCCTTCACTCCTGCTGCAACGGCGGGGCAATTTTTTATGTCTGCTTTGGGCTCCGGTCGGATTTTCAGAAAATGCGATGCATCTTTGGTTAGCCGTCCGTAACTTTTCCGGCGCGGCGAAAAACGCCGGATTCGATCACTCTGGCCGGAACGCAACGGCTTGGATGTTTAACAAAATCGCAAATTTACCAAGCCTTCGGACTTTGTTCGTTCCCAGTTAAGCATGCAATTTAACGCGCTTTTTAATCGATAACGGCACACTCCAATCCAACAAGACAGCGCCGGGCCAAACCGGACAGGCATGCAACAAACGGCTTCTCAGGAGCTGACAGGGACAACGAGATTCAACTACTTACGGGGACTGGAAAAATGGCACGTTATGAAATTCACGATCACGACCAGGCACTCATCGGCGGCGAAGCCAAGGCCGACGTTTTCTGCGAAATGGGTCTGATGTATGCGACCGGACGCGAATGCGAAGTCGATTACATCGCCGCGCACAAGTGGCTCAACATTGCCGCGATCAAGGGCTCGGACCGGGCAGCCACGCTGCGCGCCGAACTGGCCGAAAGCATGAGCAAGGCCGAGCTGGCCGCAGCACTCCGCGCTGCACGCGAATGGATGACCATGCATTGATGCGGCTTAGGACGCGGCCCGACCTGGCGATCCGACAGCAATCCAATTTACCTCGAGGGGAACGAGGCGGGGGCCATAAATTCGTGCAAAACGAAGAGGCTTTCACTTAGGCCGCGACTGACCAAGACAGGTCGTTCGCGGCCTATTGTTTTTGTCGTCGGGTCGGTCAGCCGAGTTCGCTGACGACGTCCACAAGCGCCGTCTCGAACAGCGCGATCTCCGGCTCCGGTCCGGTCGAGATGCGGATGCAGCGGTTGAGGGGCGCGACGCCGGGCATGCGAATGAAGATGCCGCGGCTGACCAGGGCATCGAGGATTGCCTTGGCGTAGACCGCATCGCGGCCGCAATCGATGGTGACGAAATTGGTGGCCGAGGGGATCGGCGTGAAGCCATGGTCTTTCGCGATTGCCGCGATCCGCTGGCGCGACCTTTCGACTTCGGCAATCACATGGGCGAGCCAGGCCTGGTCCTGCAATGCCGCGAGCGCTGCCACTTGTCCGAGCCGGTTGACGCCGAAATGGTTGCGCACCCGGTGGAACATCGACACCGTCTCCTCGACGCCAAAGACGTAGCCGACACGCTGGCCGGCGAGGCCATAGGCCTTCGAGAAGGTGCGGAAGCGGAGCACGTTGGGCATGTCGGCCAACGCAGAAACATCGGGCAGGGCGGAGGCCGGGGCGGTCTCGCCATAGGCCTCGTCGAGCACCAGCAGGGTGGTTTCGGGCAGGGCCTTGGCGAATGCGGTCACCGCGTCGGCCGAATGCCAGGTGCCCATCGGATTGTCGGGATTGGAGAGGTAGACCAGGGCGGCGTTCTCGCGGTGGGCGGCCTCAAGCAGCGCGTCGAGATCCTCGCGGTCATCGCGGTAGGGCACGGTCACCAGCCTGCCGCCAAAGCCCGCGACATGGAAATTGAAGGTCGGGTAGGCGCCGAGCGAGGTGACCACCGGGGTGCCGGGCTCGACGACCAGCCGGACGATCAGGCCCAACAGCCCGTCGATGCCTTCGCCGACCACCACCCGTTCCGGCGCCAGGCCGAGATGGGCGCCAAGGGCAACCCTGAGATCATGGTTCTCAGGGTCGGCATAGCGCCAGCTCAGCGGTGCTGCGCGGGCAATCGCCTCGATCACCGACGGCGCCGGGCCAAAGCCGTTCTCATTGGCGCCAAGCCGGGCCACGAACGCCGCGCCGCGTGCCCGCTCCTGGGTTTCCGGCCCGACAAACGGCACGGTGGGCGGCAGCGACTGGGCAAGAGCTGTGAAGCGGGGGAAAGCGGGCATGGCGGGTTTTGTCCTGTGTCGGTGGTGAGAAAGCCCTAGCGGCAATGGGGCGAGGCTTCAAGCGGGGATGAGGTTTGCAGTCCTGTGTCCGGAAGGCTAACACCTATCGGGTCCCGATCCTCAAGTGAGTCCCCCATGCCCCCCTTTGCCGAAACCATCCTTGTCGTCTTCACGCTGATCGCCATCGGCTACGCGACGGCGGCTCTGCGGGTGCTGAAGCCCGAGACCGGCGACGGGTTGTCGGATTTCGTCTTCACCATTGCGGTGCCGCTGCTCTTGTTTCGCACCATCGCCACGGCGACTTTCGATCACGGGGCGCCATGGGCTCTGTGGGTGACCTATTTCACCGCGATCTTCGTGACCTGGAGCTCGGCGCATGTGGTCATCCGGGCGGGGTTCGGCCGCGATGCGCGCTCGGGCGTGGTCGCCGGGGTGACGGCCGGGTTTTCCAACCTGGTGCTGCTCGGCATTCCCTTCATGTCGGGCGTCTATGGCGAGCCGGGGCTGGCGATCCTGTCGCAGCTGGTTTCAGTTCACCTGCCGGTGATGATGGCGGCGTCGATCATCCTGTTCGAATGGGCGCTCAAGCGCGATGGCGCCGGCGCCGGGGCAAAATCGACGCTCGGGCTGGTG
>JAHJUC010000230.1 GCA_018829385.1 Alphaproteobacteria bacterium | reverse complement strand
GCATACATCACCGCGATTACCGACGGCGGGATCATCGTGCCGAGCGAGCCGCCGGCGCAGATCGTGCCGGCGATCTGGCTGTTGCGGTAGCCGCCGCGCTGCATCGCCGGGATCGCCATCATGCCGATCATCACCTCGACCGCGCCGACCACGCCGGCGGCTGCCGCAAACACCGCCCCCATGGCGATTGTCGCAACGGCCAGCCCGCCGGGCAGGCGCGACATCCAGATCTGCATCACCTTGAACAGCCGCTCGGCAATACCGGACCGTTCCAGGATTGCACCCATCAGCACGAACATCGGAATGGCGGCGAGGATGAAATTCGTCGAGGCCGAATAAAATGCGCCGTAGAGCTGGGCGAAGGCGTTGGGGCCGAATTTGGCGATCCCGGCGGCGGCCGAGACGATGGCCAGCGAAAACGCGATCGGAATGCCGGTCAACACCAGCACGAACAGCGCGGGAAACATCAGGGCGGCAATGGTCATCGGCTCAGGCTTCCAGTTTGAACGGCTGGTCTTCGTCGCCGCGGAACACCCGCAGACCGTGAACGAGCTGCTGCAGTGTCAGGGCCACCAGCCCGATGGCCAGGATCGAGAAGAACGGCCACATCAGCGGCGCCCAGGGGCTGACGCTCTCCACTTCCGAGGTTTCCCAGGCCCGCCAGGCGCGCTCGATGGCGAACTTGGAAAGCGCCCCGAAGATCGGCGCGATCAAGAAGACGAACACGAAGCCTTCGAGCTTGCGCCTGACGCCGGCCGGCATTTTCTGGGCCAGGAAATCGATCCGCACATGAGCGTCTTCCTTGAGCGCATGGGCCGCGCCGAGAACGAAAAGCGTTCCGGTCGCCATGTAGGAAATATCGAAGGCCCAGATGGTCGGCGCGCCAAACACGTAGCGCGCCACCACTTCGTAGATCATCGAGATGACCAGAACCACCGTCACGAGTTGGGCGATCCAGGACAGCAGACGGGAGAATGCGTCAACACTATTGAAAAGCCTGGTCATGACAGTGGGTCCCGGTCTCTCTCTGCTCAGTCCTGGTTGCGAACCAGGTAGCTGCTTTCAGCTGACCACAATGTCTTGAAAGCCATGTAGTCGGCAAGGATGTCGGACATCTCGGCCTTGCCTTCGGCCTTCTGCGCTTCCGCGGTCTTCGAGATCCAGTCGGCGCCGGCGTCGGACAACTGCTTGATGAACTCGGGCGACAGCGTGATCACCTCGTTCTTGCCCTTGCGGTAGCTGTCCATGGCGACGACATCGTCACCGTAGAAATGCACCAGCGCCTGCATGGTGGTCAGTTCCGCGGCCTTTTCCAGAAGCGGCTTCAGGTCGTCGGGAAGCGCGTCCCAGGTTTCCTGCTTGAGCACCACTTCCCACAGGAAGGTCGGCTGGTGCACGCCCGGAACGATGATGTACTTGGCGGCCTCATGAAAACCTTCCGGCAGGTTCGCCGACGGCGGGCCCCATTCGATCAGGTCGACGCCCTTGCGCTGCAGCAGGGTGTAGATTTCGCCGGGCGGCACCACGGTCGGAACCGCACCGAAATACTCTTCCATCACCTTGGCCCATGGACCGGAGGTGCGGTACTTCATGCCCTTGAGGTCCTCGGCCTTGGTGATCGGCACGTTCGAATGCGCCATCACTTCCGACGAGCCGATGCCGACGATCAGGTTCTTGAACCCGTCCTTGGCGCGCAGCGCGGCGAGCTTGTCCTTGCCGCCCTTCTCGTAGATCCAGGTGATGAAGGCTTCCGGACCCATGCCGCCGGGGAAGCCGGCGAAAATCGCGTTGGTCGGGTCCTGGTTGACCAGGTAGCTCGGGGTCGAGTGGCCCGCGGGGACGACACCGTCGCGCACGCCGTCATAGACCTGCAGCGCGGGCACCAGGACGCCGGCGCCGAACGGCTCGATCAGCACGCGGCCGTTGGTGAGCACATCGACATTTTCGGCGAAGCGCTCGAGGAAATTGACATAGAACGGTGACCCTTCGGGCACCGAGGTCGGCACCTGCCACGTGACTTCCTGCGCCACCGCCGGCATCGCCGCGACAGACAGCATGGAGATCAGCGCCCACTTCCTGACTTTCTCAAACATAGGACCCTCTGTTTTCTGACCGCGCGGCGCGCGGACCGTTGATGGTGTTCTGACTGGCGGGACGATTGCCGCTGGCGCGGATGATCACTTCCCGGCGCCCCTCTATGGAGACAGCTGGACTATAATTAATTGTATTTTCATTGTCGACAATAAATATTCTTATGCCTCAGCGCACGGTTTTCCTGCCGCCAAACACCGGGTAGGCCTCGGCAAGCATCCAGAACTGATTTGAATTTCAGAGGCTTATATCGGCATTCAGCCGGCGGTCTTCGGTGATATAGGTCTGGATCTGCCGCACGATCTGCTGCGCATGCGCCTGTGCGATCCGGTCGGCCGCGTCGATATCCTGCCGGTCGATCGCCGCGATCATGTCCTCGTGCTCCTGCAGGTACATCCGCGGCAGGGCGTCATTGTGGGAGGAATAGTAGAGCCGCAGCAGCCGCCGGCCTTCGTCGAGCAGGCGGGCGAACAGGTCGGTGTAGTAGCGGTTGCGCCCCGCCTGCGCGATTCGCACATGGAAATTACGATTGACCTCGATCATCGCCGGCACATCGCGCGCTTCGACGGCTTGCGTGTAGCCCCGCTGCAATTCGCGGATCGCCACCAGATCCTCTTCCGTCCGGTTGGCCGCCGCCAGCCGCGTCGTCACCCGATACATCAGCGACAGCGCATCGAAGAACTGCGACAGGTTGGGAAAATCGATCGGCGCGACAATGGTGAACCGGTTCGGCAGGGTCACCACCAGCCCTTCGCCGGCAAGCTTGACCATCGCCTCGCGCACCGGGGTTCGCGAAATGCCGAACCGTTCGGCGAGCTTGACCTCGTCGACCGGGCTGCCGGGTTGCAGCGTCAGGTTCAGGATTTCGTGCCTGAGCGTCTCGTAGACCGCACCGACGCCCTGCCCGCGCTTGCGCTTGGTCTCGGGAATCTGTGCCGTCACCGGTTCTTCAAGGCTCATGAGTCACTCCAGCTTGCAGCTCTGCCATTGCGGACCACTACAACTCCAGAGCGTCAAACACAATTCCCGGCGGCAACGAAGAAATATCGCTGCAGAATGTCGCGTGGCTCGCTCCCTGGGAGTTGCCAGAATGCCCCGTATTCATGGCGGCAGTGAGACTGGCTGGCCCCGCGCCGGTCGTCACGCCTTGCCAGCGCCTCGTCAACCTTCGGCCTCACCCGGCCTTGTCACAGGTCCTTGCCGCCTCAAGCGCTTCGGCCCGCTCGGCCTTGGCAAGCGCGCCGAAGCGCCGAACCGCGGCGTAGAAGCGTGGATAGTCGCCCGAACACAGCTCGAACAGGCGCAGAAACGCCGGCACCCGGTCATTGTAGACCGACGTCGCGGCAATCTTCGCATTGTTGATCGGCGCCTCGAACCAGCCATCGTAGCCGCGGTATCCACCCCAGCGCCTGTCGCGCATCTGCCGGTAGCGGACCCTGAGCCGTTCGATTGCCGCGGCCTTGTCAGCCCGCATCTGCTCAGAGGAAGCGGAACCGCTGTAGATCTCTCTCAACTCCTCCCGCGTTTGCGCCACCAGGGCAAGGAACTCGGCGCTGCGCTTTTCGCCGGCCTCAAAGCGGCGAAGGCCGGCGGCATCGCCGGTCGCCCGCAGCCATTTCCTCACACCGGTCGTTTCCACGGTGACAGCAAAGGCCTCGTTGAATGGCGTGTCGTCATTCACATAGACCCGCTGGTGCGCCAGTTCGTGAAACACCAGCGACGCCAGATAGGTCTTGTCGTGAAGGAACATGGTGCTCAGCAGCGGATCGCTCGACCAGCCCAGCGTCGAATAGGCCGTGACGCCGGAGACATGGACGTCGAGACCCTCCTTTTTCAGCTCAAGCGCCGTGTCGATAGCAGACTCGCGGGAAAAATACCCGCGATAGGGCACGCAGCCGAACACCGGAAAGCACCAGACCCGCGGCGTCAGCGAAAATTCCGGCGCGGCGAAGACCGCCCAGGTGACGTAGTCCCGGCCGATATCGGCATAGCTGCGGTAGCTCTGGTTGTCGGGCAGTGCGAGGTCATCCGAGGCAAACTGCCTGATCGCGGCCGCCGACGTCATCTGCGCCCGCAGCGCCTCGGGCGTCGACCGGTCGTCGATCAGCTTCGCCACGTTGCGGCGCGCCGCCAGGATCTCGACATGACCCTTCAGCGAGTCCGCGTAATAGGACACGCCGGTGCAGCCGGTCAGGCCGACCGCCAGGCACACCACACTGATCAATCGAAAAAGGATCCGCTTCACGCCTTGCCCACAGGGTTGCTCGATGGTCCCCGGAGCACAGGCGGCGGCTGCCTTCCAGGAATGATTGACTCCTAAACAGGCGTTCAGGTTTGAGCAAGCACAGCCTGAAAGCTCCGGGAGACTCTCGTCCCCCGGAGCGCCACAATTGGCTCGAGGCCGCGATGCGGCGTCGAACGGATGTCAGGAAACGGTTTCGCCCACCACCGTTGCCACCACCACCATGCAGTCGCCGGACTTGATCAGCCCCGGAAAATGCCGTGACGCAAGAATCCCGGAGCGTTTTGCCCGGTAGTCGATGGCCGGCCTGCCGGTGCGGTCCGCCGGCCAGACACGGGCGACGATCTCGCCTGCCTCCACCCGGTCGCCCAGATCCTTCATCGCCTCGAACAGGCCATCATCTTCGCAAAAAACGAAGCAATCACCGTCGGGCATGTCGAGCATCACCGAGGGGGCAACCTCCAGCTCGCCCTTCATGATGCCCGCATGCTTGAGCACGTTGCGGACACCCTTCTTGGCAATGCCGTTGGAATAGGCCGTCGAGGTGCCGCCGCCGCCGAGCTCGGTGGTGACAAAGGTCTTGCCCTGGTCCTCGACGCTGGTGTCGTACATGCCGACATTGTCGATCTCGAGCATGATCATCGAGTAGGGCGCGTTGAACGCCTCCACCGCGGCCACGCAGGCTGCCTGCTGCTCCTTGCTTTCCAGCACGTGGGCGGATGCGAAGGGAATGAAATCCAGCGTCTTGCCGCCCGAATGGAAATCGAGGACGATACTCGCCTCCGGCAACAAAACGGTCTGGATGTAATTCGCGATCTTTTCCGTGACCGTACCACTCGGCGAGCCTGGAAACGACCGGTTCATGTTGCCCCGGTCAATCGGCGATGTGCGGGTTCCCGCCCGGAAGGCCGGATAGTTCATGGCCGGCACGATGATCACCCGGCCCTCGATGTGCCCGGCCTTGAGCGACACGGCCAGGTCCATCAGCGCCACCGGACCTTCGTATTCGTCGCCATGATTGGCGCCGGTGAGCAGCGCCGTCGGCCCGATGCCGTTCTTGATCACGGTGATCGGGATCATCACCGAGCCCCAGGCGGAATCGTCACGGCTGTAGGGCAGCCTCAGATAGCCGTGGTGCTCACCGTCTTCGTTGAGCGGAATTGTCGCTACAATCGGATTGGCAGTCATGCATCAATCCTTCACGCAGAGCCGGCGCGGGACATTGGCCAGGCATTCCGGCCCGTTCGCTCCGATGACGATGCTTTCGGTGATCTCGAAGCCCCAGTCGTCCATCCACAATCCGGTCATGAAGTGGAAGGTCATGTTCTCCTCGAGAACGGTCTTGTCGCCCGGACGCAGCGACATCGTCCGCTCGCCCCAGTCCGGCGGATAGGACAGACCGATCGGGTAGCCGGTGCGGTTGTCCTTGGTGATTCCGTACTTGTTCAAAACCGTGAAGAAGGCGATGGCG
>JAHJUC010000229.1 GCA_018829385.1 Alphaproteobacteria bacterium | reverse complement strand
GATCGAGCGGTTCGATCCGTTTCAGGTGTCCGAGCACGCAACGTTCTCCGCGCACAAGACGCGCTACCATGCAGATCTGCTGCCGCTTCCCCGTACACAGGAAGCGCTGATACATCTTGCAGACCGGGTCGATGCTTTCCAAGCCTTGATCGGTCGGCGAATTCTGATCGAAAACCCCACCAACTACCTGCCGTTCGCCTGCGAGCTCGACGAACCTGAATTTCTTGTGGAAGTCGCCCGCCGATCCGGATGCGGTCTCCTGATGGACATCAATAATATCTGGGTGAGTGCAAATAATGTCGGCGTGGACCCTTATGCTTATGTTCGCGCAATCCCTGGCGAGCTCGTCGGCGAGATTCACGTTGCAGGGCACTCGCAAGACCCTGGGCTTGGCGCCAAATTTCTGATCGACAGTCATGACGCGCCCGTCAGTGAGGGCGTGTGGCACCTTTTGGCCGTTGCGCTTCAGGCATGGGGGGCCAGGCCGGTCCTCGTTGAACGTGATGGCAATATCCCACCGTTTGACGACTTGCTTGCCGAATTTCACCACGCCACGCGGATACTGACAGCTTCACAAGAGGCGGCACACGATGCGGCTTGAGCAGCATATCGAAGCCATGTCGTCCTTCGCTGCTGGCCGCGCCGGCGCCGCTGCGCTTACCCCTTTGATGGACTCCAGAGCGCACCCGGGCCAGCGCGCGCAAGTCTATCGCAATTCTGGCATCCTCGCCTGCGTTGAGGCCCTCAGGTCCAACAATCTACGACTGGCAGCCGTCATGGGCGACGAGTTTTTCAGTGCCCTGGCACGGGCCTATGCCGATGCGGAACCGCCCTCTACCCGGAGTCTGGTCGGATACGGTGTGTCGCTCGCTCATTTTATCGCCGCAGCTGAATCTGAACATGGACTGCCCTGGCTCGCAGATATCGCCCGGCTGGACCGGGGTTGGCTCAATGCCCACCTCGCACCAGATGCAGACCCGCTGGCACCGGGCGCGCTTGCCGAGATCGATGGCTCGACCCTGATGGTATCCACCCTGACCATGCATCCGAGCCTTAATATTATCGACATCGAATGGGCGGTGGCATCCCTTTGGACAGACCTGAAATCAGGCGAGCTTCCGAACCGCCAGATGCACCTGGCGTGCCGATCTGAACACGTTCTTTTCTGGCGTCCCGAAGGAGAGGTCAGGATGCGCGTTCTTCATCCCGGAGAACACGCGTTTCTCAGTTCGGCCATGTCCCAATCGCCACTTGGGGATGCATGTGAAGCCGCCCTGGCTGCCGAGCCGTCTATTGATCTTTCGCATCTCATTGCCGGCGCCGTCTCGTCGGGATTGTTCATCACCATCGCTCAACAAGGGGGAGCTAATCATGATACTCATTCAGAGGCTGCAGGCTGGTTATAGCTGGCTTACCAGCAAGGCCAACATGCTGGAACCGTTTGCGCTACTTATCGCGCGCCTGGCCGTGGCCCGGGTATTTTTCATGTCAGGGCTTACAAAATGGAATGGCTTCCTGTCATTCAACCCTGACAAATACGACCTCTTCCTGTTCGAATTCTTCTGCCCGGAAGATAAGCGCGCTGGCGCCCTCGTGCTGTGCACAGACCAGGCGGCGGGCACATACGCACCGACAACACAATGGATTGTCGAGCGCTTCGCCAACATGGCCGGTATCATGGAAATTCTTCTGCCGATCCTTCTTGTCCTCGGACTGACGTCAAGACTGGCGGCCGCCGGACTGCTCACGATGACCCTGGTGATCGAACGCCTTGTCTTCCCGGATGCCGATAGCTGGTGGGGTAGTCACGTCTGGTGGGCGGCCATCCTGTTTGTGATCGTCGCCCGTGGTCCCGGCCGATTCTCTCTTGACCGACTATTCAAGCTCGAATCCTCAAGAACGTGAGAGCTTTGGGGGCCAGCATGTTTCGATCCACCCCAAAATGGTTCTGGCTTGGCTGTGGCGCACTGGGGATCGGAATAGTCCTGGTCTTCCTCCTCAGCTCAGGCTGGCTCGGTTTTCGCCTCGTGCAACTTGAGTGGAAAACGCAAGGCAGCACAGACCTCAGATTTGTATCCGTTGATCTGGCGTTCGAGAACCAGTCAGACATCCAGGCAAAGTCGGGATCCCTGCCCTTCATGGCGGGCGTGGTCATCGATACTGATCGTGATATCTACGACGAGGTGTTCCTGGGAGGAGGCCGTGATCAACCGGATGCACTTTTCAGCTACAGCGCCTTGCTCGGGAGGTTTGTAAATCAGAGCGCAGATCATGATCTCTCAAAACCTTCAAGCGATGCAACAATGGGCGGCGTCTCCGTCGACGTCGACCGGGATGGATGGACCGATTTGATTCTTGCCCGCGAGAGCGGCGTCTGGTTGTATCTCAACTCCAGTGGCAGACTCGGTGATGGAAGAACCATTTTCAAGCCGGAAGCCGGCACCACCGCTCTTTCGGTGACACCTGGAGACGTCAATGCCGATGGGCATGTCGATCTCTACGTTTCCGGCTATATCAGCAATGATCGCGTCGAGGGTCAGACCATCTTCACGCGCCCTTACGGAGGCTACAGTTATCTGTTGCTGGGGGATGCGGCAGGCGACTTCACCGACGCAACGGAATTGTGGGGCCTACGCCGCCAGCACAACACGTTCACGGCCGTCCTGGCCGATATCGATGATGATGGTGACCCAGACCTGGTCGTTGCCCAGGACACAGGACATGTCGAAATCTGGAGAAACAACGACGCGCCGCCTTTCGAGCGGCTCGAAAGCCCATCCGTGAATTCCTATCCAATGGGGATCGCAGCAGGCGATTTTACCGGTGACGGCGCCCTCGATTTCTATTTCTCGAATGTCGGGAACACTCTGCCGTCCTCGCTTCTGCGCGGTGACTTGCCGAAATCAGCGCCATTCAATTCCAACTACATGCTGTTTGTCGGCAACGACCAGGGAGGCTTCAGCGACCATGCCGCTGAAATGAACGCCGCACGGTTGGGTTTCGGCTGGGGTGTGGTTGCGGCTGATTTCAATCTCGATGGCTGGGAAGACATCGCCATCGCCCAGAATTACGCCAAGTTCGGACAACCGGCACTGATCCACCGCTATGCCGGAAAGATTCTGCAAAATACCCGGGGGCGCAAATTCAACCCGGTAGAGAAGCGCGCAGGCGTGGCCAATCGGCTATTTGCTATTTCCCCACTGGTCGGTGACTTTAACGGCGACGGCCTGCCCGATCTAATCTGGGCCAATCTCAAGGGGCCGGCCAGGGCTTTCCTCAATGCAACGCCCGACCGGCATGGTATACGCATTCGGCTCGACGACTCGGTTTCAGCCTATTCGGCCCGTATTGAGGTTCTTGTCGATGGTCGAACACTTGTCCGCCAGGCGGTACCGGCTCAGGGACTGTGTTCCGATAGCACGGCGGATATTTTCATCGGACTGGGCGATGCCGCGACCGCCGGGAGAATTACCCTCCGGTTTCCGGATGGCGAGGTACGCTCAGCAGAGCAAGTCGCGGCCAACACCGTCCTGGACTGGCGGGTCGATGCGCCATGACTTGTGTCGACACCAATCCTCGTCAAAACCTTGTCTGGTTCGGAATTGCCGGCCTTGTCGGCGCCCTGCTGACCGGGATCGGCGAAGGGGTCTTGCAACTTGTCCCGGGGGGCAATTACACAGACCCGGACTATGGATTTTTTCTGGATGTCAGTCGGGCAAGATTGACGTTTGGGCACTTCCTCAGCGTCTCGGCTGCCCCTCTCTATCTTGCCGGTTATTGGCACCTCACAGGTCATCTCCTGCCGCAAGCGCCCAAATGGCGTTTTGGAATTTTCGTATGTTGCGCCTGGGCGTTCATTCTCGCAACGGTCTGGATCGGTCAACGCGCGTTGATTGCTGAAACCGTACAAGATCTCAGTTCAGACGGAGCCAGCCTGGATCTTCTGGTTCACCAGACGTTGCTTCACGAGCCCTTGGTGAATGCGCTTCGCTTCGTCATGGCGGCATTTTCGATTATCTGGATACGGCGCATCCTTTCGGGAAAGACACGCTACCCGCGCTGGATGGCATTGTTCAGTCCGGCACTGTTGCTCGCTCTGATTTTTGGCCTATATGCCGCGGCGCCCATGATCGGATGGCTGGTATTGCCGACGGCCATGAACACGTCACACGCCATACTTTTCACTTTGTCCCTCCTCACGACAAGCCGGATTGAAGGACAATGACATCGCGGTTGCTTCTGGCCATTGTCGCCATGTTTGGACTCATTCCGGCAGCTTTGTTGACGGGAGAACATTTCTCGACGGGTACCGCTTGTCCTCTGATCGGACCGCTACCTGCCTGCCTTCTTGTCTTCGCTGGATATGGTCTCATTTTTTATTCCGCGATGGCACGGGGATGGAAGCGACATGTGGCGTTCCTGGCCGGATGGTTACCTGTCGCTACCCTTGCGCTTCTCGCGACGGTTCTCGAGATCGCCAACGGGCCCGTCTGTCCACGTGCATTTGGCTTTCTGCCACAGTGTTTCCTCTCCCTGCTGCTGTCTGTGCTCATCGGAGCCGTCTGGGTGACCGGAATTCTGCGTCACCGCAAAGCCCGATATTTCGAGGGGTCAAGAAGATGAAACGCCTTTGCTTGCTAGCCCTGTGTGCTCTGCTGGGCGGTTGCGTCAGCGTCTACCCTGCAGCCGTTTCGCCGACGCCCTGGGAGACTTCAAGTGCAGCGGCGCCTCGGCCGGGAGACGGCGTGCCACAAGACACCTCGCAGATGCTTTATATCACGGATCGCAACATGCTCGAGACCGAACAAGGCTTTGGTACCGACCGGTCGACCGCGATGGCTTTTGGTC
>JAHJUC010000228.1 GCA_018829385.1 Alphaproteobacteria bacterium | reverse complement strand
TTTCCGCCGCGGCCATCGACAGGGCCAGTCCGAGAAGGCCCATCATGACGGCAAAGAAAGTGACGGGAAAATTCTCCAGCCGGTCAGGCTCGGCTCCGGACATGTCGACCATTGTAAAAAAGCTCCTTGATTGGATTTCCAACGATGATCTGGAGAAATTTGCCTTGTCGGTCCATGACAAAGATCAAATCGCATGCCCGAATGCTGGGGGCCGGTTGTATGTCGAAGCGAATATGTCTGCATGATTGCGGTTCGCGGGTCGGCGGCCATGAGGGTATGCCGTTTGTCAAACTATTGATTTTAAATGAATATGTGTCTTCCAGCTGCAAGCGGCAAAAATGTAGTCAGTCTTCTGTGCCGGCGCTGAACAGGCCGGAACCGCTTCCGCGCTCGCCCGGTCGCAATGTCGCATTCAAGACATTGCAGTGATCCCGAGCGACGCCAAAACCGTCTGCCTTAACTTGACATCATTGGCTAATTGCTGAACGATCATTCAATATTTGATGGAGTTCCGGTCTTGGGCGGGTGTGTGCTTCAGTGCGGCGCCCGGGCCGAAAGCCGTTGGATTGCGATCTTCCGGACGTTGGAGATTTCAAACAGGAGCGCCTTTGAACACCTCGACACAATCCGAAGAAGAGCCATTGTCCGCGCAGGGTAATTGTGCGGTTGCGGTTCGCTCCCTGAGCAAATCGTTTGGCACGGGTCCGAATGCATTCCGAGCCCTCGATGATGTGTCGGTGGACATTCAGAAGAACGAGTTCTTCACTCTTCTCGGACCTTCCGGCTGTGGAAAGACGACGCTGCTCAGGCTGATTGCCGGATTCGAACAGCCCTCGTCCGGCGCGGTTCTGCTCGACGGCATCGATCTGTCGTCAAAGCCTCCCTATCAGCGTCCGGTCAACACGGTTTTCCAGAATTACGCCCTGTTCCCGCACATGACCGTGTCGCAGAACATTTCGTTCGGACTGGAGATGCTCGGAAGACCCAAGGAGCAGATCAAGTCGGTAACGGCGGAGATGCTGCGGCTGGTGCGGCTCGAGGCCATGGCCGACCGCAGGATCACGCAGATCTCGGGCGGTCAGCAGCAGCGCGTGGCGCTCGCCCGGGCGCTGGCGCCGCAGCCCAAGGTGCTGCTGCTCGACGAGCCGCTGTCGGCGCTTGATCTGCAGTTGCGCAAGGAAATGCAGCTCGAACTCAAGCGGCTGCAGACCGACACCGGCATCACCTTCATTTTTGTCACCCACGACCAGGACGAGGCACTGACCATGTCGGACCGGATCGCGGTGATGAATGGCGGCAGGATCCTGCAGATCGGCTCGCCCCGCGATATCTACGACAAGCCGCAGCACCGGTTTGTTGCAGGGTTCATCGGCGCGATCAACCTGATTCCTGCCGAAGCTGCGGGCGATGGCGAGTACATGATTTCCGGTGTCGGGGGGCTGCGGTCGGACGATGCGCCGGCATCGGCGAAAGGTGCGTCCGTGATGCTCGCCGTCCGGCCGGAACGCATCGGGATCGTTTCTCCGGCACCCGGCGCCTTGCCGGGCGTGGTCTCCAATGTGGTCTATCACGGAACCGACACGATCGTTCATTTCAGGCTTGCCGATGGAGCGGAAATGCGTGCCCGGCTGCAGAACAACAGCGCCCAGGTCCGCACCTTCGCCAAGGGCGACGCCATCGGCTGGCTGGTCGATCCGTCCTCGGTGTCCGTTCTGGCCGACGACCCGTCATGAGCGGTGCGGGAAAAAACACGCTGTATCGCGTTCTCCTGATCGGGCCTGCGCTCATGGCAATCACCTGCTTCATGATCGTGCCGCTGGGCTTGATGGCCTATATCTCGTTCCGCGGCAGGGACTATTCCGGCGGCGTGTTGTGGGATCAGTTCAGCGTCGAAGCCTATGTGCGGCTGTTTTTCGAGCGGGAGCTCGATGGCAGCCTGGCGCTGAACCTCAACTACATGTTCATCATCCTCAGGTCGGTCTGGCTGTCGTTCCTGACCATGGTGATCTCGCTCGCGGTCGGGTTGCCGGTGGCGATGTTCATGGCGACGCGGGACCGGAAATGGAAGGCGGTCCTGGTCTTCATGGTCACCTTGCCTTTCTGGACCAACCTGCTGGTGCGCAACTATGCGTGGATCCTGCTGCTCCGCGATCACGGCACGATCAACTCGCTGCTGCTGTGGCTTGGCGTCATTTCCGAGCCGCTGCCGCTTCTGCACAATGCCTTTGCGGTAGCTGTCGGGCTCACATACTCGTTCCTGCCGTTCATGGTGCTGCCGATCTACGCAAGCCTCGAGAAGATCGATCTCCGGCTGGTCGAAGCGTCGTTCGATCTTTACGCCAACCGCTGGCAAACCATCCGGAGGGTCATTCTGCCATTGGCGTTTCCAGGCATCGTCGCGGGGTGCGTGCTGGTCTTTGTTCCCGCGCTCGGCGCCTACATCACGCCCGAGCTTCTGGGGGGCGGCAAGACCTTGATGATCGGCAACCTGATCGGCTTCCAGTTCGGCGCCGCGCGCAACTGGCCGTTCGGCGCAGCGCTGGGGCTGTTCCTGCTGGCGCTGGTGCTTGTCTCCCTCGGTCTTTACGCCCGGCGCTACCGTGGCGAACTGGAGGGATCGCAATGAACCTCAATCCGTTCCGACGCCGCGCTTTTCCGGGTGACGCCAGGCACTGGCCGGGATTGCTCGCGGCAACGGCGGCGTTCTTCGCCTATGTCTATCTGCCGATCCTGATCCTGGTTGCGTTGTCGTTCAACGAGAACCGGACGGTAACCGTCTGGACCGGGTTTTCGCTCGACTGGTACCGGATGGCCTTTGCCAACCGCGACATCGTGGGGGCTGCGACCAATTCGCTGATCATCGCCTCAATCGCGTCGGTGACTGCCACGACGCTTGCCACACTCGCTGCCTTGCGGATGGCGAGCAGTGACCGCTTTCTCGGCAAGA
>JAHJUC010000227.1 GCA_018829385.1 Alphaproteobacteria bacterium | reverse complement strand
TGCGGGAATTTGCCAGGCGCGTGCGCGGAGCCGTTCGCGGCGCCGACCTTGCCTGCCGTTACGGCGGCGAGGAATTCGTGGTGGTGATGCCCGATACGACATTCGAGATCGCAGCCCAGGTGGCGGAGCGGTTGCGCGACGCCGTTGCCGGCGCCCCCTTCAGGATATCGGCCTCCGGAGCCGCCGCGCCGGTCACCACCTCGGTCGGCATTGCGACGCTGGAAGCGGACGGCGAGGGAGCCGATTCGCTCATACGCCGCGCCGACAAGGCGCTTTATCAGGCCAAGAACAACGGTCGCAACCAGGTTGTCGGACAGGCCGCCTGACGATTTACACAGTGTTGTCTTGAAAGCTGCGCCGGCAAATCAAAATGCCGGAGTGTAGATTTATAACGTGTGCCGCCGGGCAGATTAATAGTTAAAATTGATTCCAATATTAACCACTTCCAGCGACAATTCGGAAACAGTCTTAAGAAACTATTGATTTTTTACCGCTTTGGGACAAATATCACTCCACATGCAGTGTTTTGGGACTGTCAACTTGGCGTCCTGCAACAGCAAGAGTATTTCGAATACCCCATGATGTTCAGGTCCGCCGCATCTCCTGGATCGTGGGGTGGCCGATCGGGACCAAGCGCACAGTGGCATCCTCGTTCCACGCCTTTGTTTCGATCGGCCCTCGACACGAAAAAACCCGCTTCCGGAAGGAGGCGGGTTTTTTTGTCTGCCGTCGAAATGCCTGCGCCGGGGCAGGCCGGAAAGCCGGATTACTTGATCTTGGCTTCCTTGAATTCAACGTGCTTCTTGGCAATCGGGTCGTACTTGGTCTTCACCATCTTGTCGGTGAACGTACGGCTGTTTTTCTTCGTGACGTAGAAAAAGCCTGTGTCGGCAGTCGACAGGAGCTTGATCTTGATGGTGGTCGCCTTGGCCATGGTGTCTTGCCTTCTTCAAAAATGAAGCCGCGGACAGCGCTCAAGGCTCCACGGCGAAACTTGCGCGGAAACTACAAAAGCCGCCGGGAAAGTCAAGCCCGTTTTGGACGCAGCGCGATACGAAACAGCGTCAGGGCCACATAAAGCGCAAAAAAGAACGCCAGCGCCCAGGCAAACCCGTGATCGCCGGCAATATCCATGGACACACCGATGGTTTGCGGACCCACCAGCATGCCCAGAGCGTAGCAGAAGACGAACGCCGCATTGGCGGATGCGAGATCCGCGCCGTGCAGCTTGTCTCCCAGATGCGCCAGGCCGACCGTGTAGAGGCCGGCGACGCTTCCGCCCCAGAACAGCAGGATGACGGCCGTGAGAAGCCAGCTGTGGATAAGGAAGGGCAGGGCCAGCGACCCGGCAAGCCCGATGATGGCGAACAGCGACAGCAGCGGCCGCCGGTCCTTCATCCGGTCGGAGATCAGTCCGACGGGGATTTGGAACAAGACGTTGCCCAGCCCCATCATCATCAGCAGCAGGGCGCCCTGTGATTCGGTAAAGCCGGTGCGGTTGGCGTAGATCGGAAACAGCGACAGCCCGCCCGATTCGACCGCGCCGAAGATGAACACCGCGGCCGTCGCCGTGGGCACCAGAAACACATAGCGCATGAAGGGAAGGTCCGGCATCTTGTCGATCACCGGATTTTCCTTGCGCGCCATGATAACCGGGATGACGGCGAGCAGGATGATGCCGGCCCCGATCGCAAACGGCAGGATGCCGTCCGAGCCGATGACCGAGAAGATCAGCGGGCCGGCCGCAAATCCCAGCGACAGCACCGTCGCGTAGATGCCGAGCACCAGCCCGCGGCGCGATGGCGGGGCCGCGGTGTTGATCCAGAATTCGGACAGCACGAACAGGATGGTGATTGCGCCGTGGAAGACGATGCGCAGCGGGAACCACATCCACAGAGCTTCGGCGTAGTAGAAACCGAGCGCGCTGGCCGCCGCGGCGACGATGGCCAGCACCATCGTGGTGACCACGGTCAGGCGCTGCGCGATCATGGTCGTCAGCGGCGCCGCAACCATGGCCGCCACGCCGGCCATCGCCGAGTTCAGGCCGATCATGGTCGACGAGACGCCACGTTTTTCAAGGATGATGGAGAGCAGCGGCAGCCCGAGGCCGATGGCGATGCCGACCGCGGTGATCGACGCGACTGCTGCGATCAGCGCAGGCCAGTGGATATCCTCGCGGATCACGGGAATGCGTGAGGATGAATTGTCCATCTGGATTTAGCCTTAAATCAATTCGCGAACGAATCGTCCGTTGCGGGAGTAGTAGAACGGAACCGCTTTGCCAAATGGTAAAGAGGGGTCTTCCGCAAGCGCCTGGACCAGGTCGGAGAGAATCACTCTGGTGATCCGGGGCAACGGGTGGCTTTCGTGGGCGTCGATCGGCAGCCAGGTCAGGTCGTGCAGCTCGTCGCTGTCGCGGACCGCGGAGGGCTCGAGGCCCAGCTCATCGCAGAAGCAGGCGAAGAACCGGGTGTCGAACCGGCGTGACTGGCCGGGAGGCGTGATTGCGCGGGCGAGATAGCGGAAATGCGAGACGTCCGGGCACAGCGAATTCGAATGGTCCGGCGGCGTCAGCGAAAGATGCGCCTCCTCCATCATTTCCCGCGCGGCGGCCACGGCCAGGCCACGGGCGCTGTGGTCGCCAAACCGGGCCTGCGTTCGCACCATGAGCTTGTCGAGAACCTCGTCGCGCAGGGGACGGGCAAGCGGTATCCTGTTGTCGCCCGGATCGCGCCGTCCGCCCGGAAACACGTAGAGATCGGGCATGAAGGCGTGGCCCTTGCCGCGCTTTCCCAGGAGCGCGCGGGGAACGTCGCCGCTACGGTCCATGAGGATCAGCGAGGCCGCGTCCCGTGGGGCCCGCGTCGGATGCCGCTTCTCGCTTGTCCTGCTCTGGTGGTCTTCGGTCAGGAGCGCGGTGTTGGCGGCAACGCTGTCGTTCATCGCGCATCCTCATAGGCAGGCTCGGCAAGCATCGGTTCTTCCGACTCGCCGCCAAATCCATGCATACGCAACGCCCATTGCAGTCCGATGACCCCGCCCTTGATCGGCTGCAGCATCGCGAGCGTCAGGACGATCGTGACCGGGATCCAGATCATCAGGTGCTGCCAGCTTTCAAGCACCAGCCAGGTGTCGGTGGCCATGAAGCCGGCCACCACGATGTGCCCGACGATGAAGATCGCCAGATAGGCGGGGAAGTCGTCTGCCCGGTGATGCAGCATTTCCTCGCCGCAGCTGGAACAGGCGTCCACCGGCTTCAGATAGGCACGGAACAACTTGCCTTCACCGCAGTGCGGGCACCGGCCGAGAAGGCCGCGCTTGACCGCGCGCCATGTGTCTCTCGGTGTCTCCTGCTTGCCTTCATGGGCTGCCTTGCCGCCAAATTCGAGCATCTGTCTCTCCTGGTTCTGACCGGCGCTTGGGACGGCGGTCTTGTTCGCCTGGGCGCTTGCTCAGCGCCGCCCGCGAGGTGGTCGTGTGCCGGGCTTCTTCGGGGTGCCCCGGCGGGCACGGCCGGATTTGTGAAACGATCGAGTGCCCTTCGGCATTTCCTGCCCTTCGCTCAGCATCTCAAACCGCATTGAGCCGGCCAGCGGGATCACTTCGACCAGCTTGACCTCCACTTCGTCTCCCAGACGGTACCCCAGGCCGGTCTTCTCTCCCGTCAGCGCCTGGTGTGCCTCGTCGTAGTGATAATAGTCCAATCCCAAAGTTGAAACCGGAATAAAACCATCTGCGCCAAATTGCGGCAGGCTGATGAACAGCCCCGACTTGGTCACGCCCGAAACGCGTCCGTCAAAGGCCTCGCCGATGCGCCCGGCCAGATGGTGCGCCACCAGCCTGTCCACGGTGTCGCGTTCGGCAGCCATCGCCCGCCGTTCGGTGGTGGAAATCTCGGCGGCGATGCTTTCAAGCGCGGCTTCCTCCGCCGGAGTGATGCCGCCTTCGCCTAGGCCCAGCGATCCCACCAGCGCCCGGTGCACGATCAGATCGGCATACCGCCGGATCGGCGAGGTGAAGTGCGCGTACTTCATCAGGTTGAGGCCGAAGTGACCGATATTGTCCGGCGAGTAGATCGCCTGGCTCTGGCTGCGCAGGACCATCTCGTTGACCATGCCCTGAAAAGGCTGGCCCTGGGCCTTGGCCAGGATGCCGTTGAAGGCATTGGCGCGGATGGCCGCACCGCGCGCCAGCGACAGGTTCAGCGTGCCGAGGAACTCGCGCAGCACTTCCTGCTTGGCCAGCGACGGCTGGTCGTGAACCCGGTAGATCAGCGCCTGCCGGCGTTTTTCCAGCGTTTCGGCCGCGGCCACGTTCGACTGGATCATGAATTCTTCGATCAGCCGGTGGGCATCGAGCCGCTCCGGCACGATCACCTTGTCGACCTTGCCCTCGGGCGTGAGCAGGATCTTGCGCTCCGGCATGTCGAGATCGAGCGGCTGGCGCCGGTCGCGCTCGCGCTTGAGCACGCGGTAGGCGTTCCACAGCGGCTTGAGGACAGCGTCGATGAGCGGGCCGGTCTTGTCGTCCGGATTGCCGTCGATCGCCGCCTGCGCCTGCTGGTAGGACAGCTTGGCGGCGCTCTTGATCATCACCCGGTGGAACCGGTGGCCGACCTTGCGGCCTTCGGCGGAAAACACCATGCGCAGCGCCAGCGCCGGCCGGTCCTCGCCCTCGCGCAGCGAACACAGGTCGTTGGAGATCCGCTCGGGCAGCATCGGTACCACGCGGTCGGGGAAATAGGCCGAGTTGCCGCGCTTGAGCGCCTCCCGGTCGAGCGCCGAGCCGGGGCGCACATACCAGGAGACGTCGGCAATCGCGACGGTGATGATGACGCCGCCGACATTGTCCGGGGAGGGGTCTTCCTCGGCAAAGACCGCGTCGTCATGGTCCTTGGCGTCGTAGGGGTCGATGGTGACCAGCGGGATGTTCCGCCAGTCCTCGCGCTCGCCCGAAAGCGGCGCAGGTCTGGCGTTCTCGGCCGCCTCGATCACCTCGGAGGGAAAGATGTGCGGAATGCCGTGCGAATGGATGGCGATCATCGAGATCGCCTTTTCGCCCTCCACCGAGCCGAGCACTGCGTGCACCTTGGCGCGGGGAAGCCCCATGCGGCCCAGACGGGCGGGTTCCGCTTCGACCAGGTCGCCGTCCTTCGCCTCGCCGGTGAAATCCGGATCGACCGCGAATTCCTCGCCGCGCCGCTCGATCGGCATCAGCCGGCCGCCGCCGCCCGGCGTGGCCCGGAAAACCCCGAGGATCAATCCGTCGCGCCGGTCGAGGATCTTCATGATCCTGGCGGTATAGGTGACGCCCTTGCCGTGCGGCGAGGCGAAAATCCGCGCCAGCACCTTGTCGCCGATGCCGGCTGCGGTTGACGGCGTGCGGGCCTTGCCGCGGTCACGGCCAGCATTCGACTGGCGGACGGTGACCACGGGTGCTGCGCCGTGATCTTCAAGCCATTCCGCCGGCCGGGCGATCAGGTCGCCATCGCTGTTGCGCAAGGTGATCTCGAGCACCGCCACCGCAGGCAGCGTGCCGGGACGCCTGAGCATTTTCCGGTCCCGCTCGACCAGTCCCTCGTCTTCGAGCTCCCGCAGCAGATCCTTCAGTTCGGCCCTTGTGTCGCCCTTCAGCCCGAACGCCTTGGCGATATCGCGCTTGGACGCCCGGTCGGGGTTCTCGCTGAGGAAACGCAGGATGGTTTCCCTGTCGGGCATGTCGCCGCGCCGGAAGGCCGGGCGCGTGTCCGCTGCCTTGCCGTCCACCTTGCCGGTGTCTGGCTTCCTGGTTCCTGGTTTGCGGGGAGGATGTCCCAAATTCAGTCCTTCTTCGCCTTGGCGGCAGCCGGCTTCTTCGCCGCCGCCGGTTTCTTGGCGGCAGCTTTCGCCTTCGGCTTGGCCTTGGCAGCCGCCTTCTTGGCCGGCGCCTTGGTCTTCTTGCCGGAGGCTGCGGCCTTGGCGGCGATCATTTCGAGCGCTTCCTCGACCGTGACTTCGGCCGGAACCTTGTCCTTGGGCAGTGTGGCGTTGATCTTGCCCCAGTTGACATAGGGGCCGTACTTGCCGTCGCGCACGGTGATCTCGCCGCCATCGGGGTGATCGCCCAGGCTTTTCAGCGCAGTCGGCGTGCCGCGCCCGCGGCCCGGACCCTTGGCCTGCTTTTCGGCGATCACCGTGACCGCGCGGTTGAGACCGATGGAGAACACGTCTTCCACGGTTTCGAGGTTGGCGTAGGTTCCGTCGTGCAGCACGAACGGACCATAGCGGCCGATGCCGGCGGAGATCATCTTGCCGGATTCGGGATGCTGGCCGATATCGCGTGGCAGGTTGATGAGCGCCATGGCCTTCTCGTGGTCGATGGAATCGACGGCCCAGCCCTTGGGCAGGCTGGCGCGCTTGGCCTCCTTGCCGTCGCCGCGCTGGACGTAAGGCCCGAACCGCCCGGTGCGGAGCGTGATCGGTTCTCCCGTATGCGGGTCTTTCCCGAGATCCTTCGGCTCGTTCGACAGCGCCGCATCGCCTTCGGCGTTCTGATCGCTCGACAGCTGGCGGGTGAAGTTGCAGTCCGGATAGTTCGAGCAGCCGACAAAGGCGCCGTACTTGCCGAGCTTGAGCGACAGGTTTCCGGTTCCGCAGGTCGGGCAGATCCGCGGGTTGGAGCCATCTTCCCGCACCGGGAAGACCAGCGGCGCCAGCGCCTCGTTCAGCGCATCGAGCACCTGGGTAACGCGAAGGTCCTTGGTTTCGTCGAGATGCGCATGGAATTCGGTCCAGAACTCGCGAAGCACGTCCTTCCAGGCCAGTTCTCCCGCCGAGATCCGGTCCAGCTTCTCTTCGAGATCGGCGGTGAAGCCGAATTCGACATAGCGTTCGAAGAAGTTTTCCAGGAACGCGATGACCAGGCGGCCCTTCGGTTCGGGGGTCAGCTTGCGCTTGTCGATCACCACATATTCGCGGTCCCTCAGCGTTGCCAGCGTCGAGGCATAGGTCGACGGCCGGCCGATGCCGAGCTCTTCCATCTTCTTGATCAGCGAGGCTTCCGAATAGCGCGGCGGCGGTTCGGTGAAATGCTGGGTGGCGTTGACCTTCTCCCGGGCCAGCGCTTCCCTTGCATTGATCTCCGGCAGCCGCGCATCGTCATCGCCGTCACCGTCGGATTGCTCGCCGTCTTCCTTGGCGTCCGTATAGGCGGCGATGAAGCCGTCGAAACGGATCACCGAGCCCGTGGCGCGCAGTCCGGCGGTCTTGCCGTCCTTGGAGGCGGTGATGTCCACCGTCGTTCGTTCGATCTCGGCCGAAGCCATCTGGCTGGCGGTGGCGCGCTTCCAGATCAGGTCGTAGAGCTTGAGCTGGTCGGCATCGAGATATTTCTTCAGATCGTCCGGCGCGCGCTCGAAGCCGGTCGGCCGGATGGCCTCGTGGGCCTCCTGTGCATTCTTTGCCTTGGTCGAGTAAAGCCG
>JAHJUC010000226.1 GCA_018829385.1 Alphaproteobacteria bacterium | reverse complement strand
TCAACGCGGCCGTTCTCGAGTTCCAGCAGCAGCTCCGGCAGACCCTTGTAGGTCTTGACGGTGTAGCCCTGTTCGCGCGCCCACTGCTCGTGGGTCTCGCCCAAGGTCACGCCGATGGTCACATCGCCCAGCTGACTGACGCTGGTGATCGGCGAGCCGGCCTTGGTGAAGATCGCCCGCTTGGTGGTGTAGTAGGGGCCGACGAAATCGACGACCTTGGAGCGTTCCTCGGTGATCGACATCGAGCCGACGATGGCATCGTACTTGTTGGCCAGAAGCCCGCCGATGATGCCGTCCCAGGCGGTGGTGACGATTTCGACGTCGAGGCCCATGCGCTTGGCGATTTCGGTGCCGATCGCCGGATCGAAACCGACGACTTCGTTCTGCTCGTTGACGAAGTTGAAAGGAGGATAGGCGCCACTCATGGCGATGCGCATCACGCCCTTTTCCTTGAGCGTCGCAAGTTCGTCCGCGGCGACAGTGCCGGCGGACATGAAGGCAATGGATCCGGCAGCGAGCACGGTCCCTATGATCTTGGCAAAAGCGTTCATATCGCTCCCCTGTTGGTTCGATGGATTGCCGGACTGCCCTGCCGCGCGCGCCCCGAAAACCGGGTGCGCTGCATCAGCCCTGAACAATTTTCTCGCATGGCGGTTTACTATGGATCAAACAAATAATATCTATCCAGACTATAAACAGGATTTATGATGCAGCCCTACGAGCAACGCTTTCCCTGGAATCTCGACTGGAACCTGCTCAGGACCTTCATGATCGTGGTCGACCAGAAGGGCCTGACCCGGGCCGCGGACTATCTTGGCGTGACGCAACCGACGATTTCGAGCGCGCTCAAGCGCCTGGAGACAACGGTCGGGGTCTCGCTGGTGGACCGGCGGCCGGGCAACTTCGCGCTGACCGAATCCGGCCAGCTGCTGTATCAGGAATGCAACGCCATGTTCGGCGTGGTCTCCCAGATCCCCGGGCTGCTGAACAAGGCCAAGCAGCATGTCAGCGGCCACATCAACATCGTCATGACCAGCCATGTCGTCTCCAGTCACCTCGACGGGGTGCTGCACGATTTCAACGCGGACAACCCGGACGTGACCTATTCGATCTCGATTGCCGAGAGTTCGGAAGTGCTCAACCGGCTGCGCCAGAACCGGGCCACACTGGGCATCTGCCTGATGCGCGATCCCGATCCGCAGCTCACGGCGAGGCCGCTCTACCGGGAACGGTTCGCGCTTTACTGCGGCCCGCGTCACCGGCTGTTCGGCAAGACCCAGATCAAGCTTTCCGAGCTCAAGGGCGAGAACTCGGTCTCGTTTCAGACAGAGGTCGAAAGCGGCCCGCTGTTCCTGCTCGCCCAGCTGCGCGAGCGCGCCTTGCTCAATCCCGTGGTCAAGGGCATCTCCGCAAATCTTCCCGAGGTGCGCCGCATGATCGTTGCCGGGATCGGAGTGGGCGCGCTGCCGGTCCATGTCGCCAATCGCGATGTCGATGCGGGTCTGCTGTGGCCGCTGCCGCCCTATTCGGGCCTGCCGGTCGCCGACATCCATTTCGTCACCAATCCGCGCCGCAGCATGAATCCGGCCGAGCGGGTTCTTGTCGGCGCGATCGAAAACCTGATCGAGACAACGCCGATCGCCGAGAGAACCTATCCCTAGAAGCGCCGAAGCCAGCAATACGGGCCTCACCCCGACAAGTGTCCAACTGAAGCCATGGATCGGTAAAGGACAGGGCCAAAATATAAATAAGCAATAAATAATGTATTAGCCTAAAACCAGCCACTCACTCATCGCCATCGAGCCGCATGAGCGAATAGTATATGCTAAATTTCGAGTATCAATTGTTCGAAGTCGTACTTTTACCACCCAAAAGAAGACTATTCGCAGCTGTATTGTCGATCTTTGATGTTTGCTCCATACAATTTTAGGGTTACTTTGTGGCAATGGCTGACCTGATTCAGGTCAGTTTCCAAGCCATCTGACACCGGATCATCCCATGGGCACGCAGGAAAAAGCGGTATTCGAATTCATCGAGCGGGTCGACAATCACATCCTGATTGACGACCTTCTCGACGACCTCTTGCAGGTCGTCGGCGATTACGGCATCGAGCATATGATCTACACCGGCCTGCCGGTCGGCGACAGCTTGATCGGCCCGCTGGTCAAGACCAACCGGTTTCCGCAGGCCTGGTGGGACCGCTATGTCGAAAACGACTATGCCGGGAAAGACGCCGTTTGCCAGCAGGTATATTCAACCATGTCGCCATTTGCCTGGCACGAGGTCGAACCGCGCTTTTCCTCCCGGGACGGCGCCTTTCAGGTCGCCGGAGAAGCGGCAGAGCATGGCCTGGCGGACGGCTACATGGTGCCGGTCTTCTCGCGGGACGAATGGCTCTCGGCGCTGTCCTTCGGCGCCCCCAACAAGCTCAAGCTGAGCCAGAAGGAGCGCGGCGCGCTCAACCTGATGGCGATCTAC
>JAHJUC010000225.1 GCA_018829385.1 Alphaproteobacteria bacterium | reverse complement strand
GGTCGTGCTCGATGCGGGTGGCGACGTTGCCCGCCAGATCGCCCAGATCGAGGATCTGATCCAGCAGCAGGTTCAGGCCATCATCATCTGGCCGACAAATGGCGAGGCGGTCATTCCGGCCGTTCGCAAGGCCAAGAATGCCGGCATTCCGGTCATCGTGACCAATTCCAATATTGCCGAGGCGGGCTTCGATTTCGTCAAGTCGTTCTCCGGTCCGGACAACATTACGCAAGGCTCCCGCTCGGCGGAGATCATGTGCGACAAGTTCAAGGAAATGGGCATCGAGACCACCGCCCAGGTGGTGCAGATTTCCGGCCAGCCCGGCTACACCACCGCGATCGAGCGCCAGAAGGGCTTTGATGACCGGCTTCCGGAAGTCTGCCCCGATGTCACCGTTCTCGAAACCCAGCCTGGCGACTGGAACCGTGAGAAGTCCCAGAAGGTCATGGAAGCCTTTCTCGTCAAGTACGACAAGATCGACGGCGTCTATGCCGGTGATGACAACATGGGTGTCGGCGCGCTCAACGCTGCCAAGGCCGCCGGCCGCGAAGGCATCATCTTTGTCGGTGCGACCAATTTTGCTGTCGGGTACGAGGCGATGGAAAAGGGCGAGTATTGGGGTTCGATCTACCAGTCACCGGTCGATGATGCCAAGGCGGCGCTGAAAACCGCCATCGATGTGCTGGAAGGCAAGGATGTGCCGTTCCTCAACTACTTCGACACGCCGAAGATCACCCAGGACAATATGTCCAATTTCACCAAGCCGGTTTTCTGAGCCTGGTGAAATTTCTTGTCCGGACGCGGCAGGCGCCGCGTCCGGATATTTCCTGTTGAGTTTGCCATGTGATCGGGGAGGTGAGCATGGGCCGGTTGTCTGGACGCTCCTGTATTGTCACCGGAGCCGCGCGCGGAATTGGCAGAGCCATTGGCGAAGCGCTTTTATGCGAGGGTGCCGATGTCTGTTTTGCTGATATCGATGGTGACAAGGCCGCCGAGGTCGCAACATCGAACATGGCTTCAGCACAGCAAGCCGGGGGCAAGGTGACCTATGCGGCCGTCGATGTGACGGATCGCGCGCAAGTGCGAGCGCTGATCGCGCATGCGGTATCCGTCTTCGGAAAGATCGATGTCAAATTCAACAATGCCGGCGTCAACCGGCCAATGAACTTCCTCGATGTGACGGAAGAAAACTGGAACTTCATCATGGGTGTGAATGGTCTCGGCTGCCTGATCGGCATGCAGGAGGCCGCGCGCCAGATGATCGCCCAGGGCACCGGCGGCAAGATCATCAACACCGCCTCGGTTGCCTCGCGGCAGGGCTTCGACAATGTCGCCCCTTATTGCGCCAGCAAATTCGCGGTTGTATCCCTGACCCAATCGGGCGCGCGCGATCTGTCAAAGCACAACATTACCGTGACCGGTTTCGCACCGGGTGTGGTCGCGACCGAAATGTGGGAGCAGGTTGACCAGGACCTTATGGAGATCGGTGCTGCGGAGCGTCCGGGGCAGGCAATGGAGGATTTTGCCGCCGGGATTCTCAAGGGCCGTGTTGCCACGCCCCGCGACATTACCGGGACCACAACGTTCCTGGCTTCTGCTGACAGTGACTACATGACCGGACAGATCGTCATGATCGACGGCGGGATGGTCCTGGTCTGAACAAGGCGTCGGTTCGGCAGCAGCGCGATTGCCGTGCTGCTTGCATTTTTGAATGGGAGGCAGGAAACGATGGCTGGTGGTTTGAGTAAGTCGGATATTGGCGGGTTCCTGGCCAAGCAGGGCATCCTGATTGCTTTCGTCATTTTCATGATCGGCTTCACGATCGCCAACGAGCGGTTCCTTGCGCCCGAAAATGTCATGGGTGTCGTTCGCTCCTCCGCAATTCTTGGGGTGATGGCGCTCGGCGTCACCTTCGTGGTTATCAGCGGCAATCTCGACCTGTCGGTCGGATCGATGATGTCGTTCTCGACAATCGTCGTGCTGGATCTTCATGACAAGATAGGGCCGGCGCTTGCCATTCCCGCAATGTTCGCGATGACGCTTTGCCTCGGCGCCTTCATCGGGTTCCTTGTCGGCTATCTCAAGCTCAACTCGCTGATCGTGACGCTCGGCATGCTGTCGGCAATCCACGGGCTGACGTTGACCTATTCCGGCGGCAAGAACATGGATATCGCCGACAAGGATGGCACCTGGTTCGCGGTCTTCGGGCAGGGCAGTGTTCTGGGCATCCCGGTGCCGATCCTGATCTTCGGGCTGCTGGCGGCGGTGCTCGGCATGGTGCTCGGAAAGACGCCTTTCGGACGAAAGGTCTACGCCGTTGGCGGGAACGGAGTGGCAGCGACATTCTCCGGCATTCGCAGGGCTAGGGTGGTGTTCACCTGCTACCTGCTGTCTTCTCTTTGTGTCGCCACCGCTGGACTCATTCAGGCCAGCCGAAGCCTGGGAAGCCAGAACACGGTGGGGCAGGGACTGGAACTCGAGGTTTTGGCCGCCGTCATCCTTGGTGGCGCGTCCCTTCTGGGCGGCTCCGGCACCATCTTCAAGACCATCATCGGCGTGCTGATCCTCGGCTTCATCCAGAATGGACTTCTGCTCGTCGGTCTGCAGTTTTATGCACAGTATGTGGTGACCTGGATCATCATAATCCTGGCGGTCTGGCTCGACATCGCGGCCAAGCGCGGCCGCCTGTTGTCACCCATCGCGTGAGGACGGCTTGATGCAAAACGAAACCCGTAACAGACTGATCAAGAGGGGCGCCATATGGGGCTTCATCCTGTTCGAACTCGTTTTCTTCTCGATCGCCGGCAGGTACCTGTCGCTTTCGGAAGGCGCCTTCATGGATGTCGACAACATGCTGCTGCTGCTCAAGCAATCGGCGCCGATCGGCATTATCGCGCTGGGCATGACGATTGTCATGATCAACGGCAATATCGACCTGAGCGTCGGGGCGACCTATGCGCTTGCGGCCATCGTGATGCTCGACAGCATGACCTGGCCGGTCTTTTCCGGGCTGGGTGACTGGGTGATTCCGGTAGCATGGGCCCTGGCTCTTCTCACCGGCGTGGTGCTTGGCGCGGTCAACGGGCTGATTGTCTGGAAAACCGGCGTCGATGCCTTCATCGTTACCCTCGGATCGATGCTTGGCTACCGGGGGCTGGTGTTCATGTACAATGGCGAGGAGCCGACATCCCAGCTCAACTGGACCCTTGTCGATTTCGCCGAGGCGCAGTTTCTCGGGCTGCACACGGCAACCTGGTTCCTGCTGGCCGTCGCCGCAGGCCTGTGGTTCCTGATGAACCGCACCGTTCATGGCCGCAATGCCTATGCCATTGGCGACAACCGGGAAGCAGCGGTCAACGCGGGCATTCGCGTCGGGCCGCACATGATGATCAACTTCATGCTGATCGGCTTCCTGGCGGCACTCTCTGCGGCGGTGTTCTATTCCGAAAGCGGCTCGGTCAATCCCAATGATGGCGAGCTGTTCGAACTCTGGGCCATTACCGCCGTGGTGCTGGGCGGAACCAAGCTGACCGGCGGGGCTGGATCGATTGTCTCGACGCTCGGTGGTGTCATTGCCATCCAGCTCCTGCGCAAGGGACTGGGCTACATCGGGGCCGGCACCGAGACGGTCAATCTGGTTATCGGCCTGATCCTGATCGCGGTTCTGTTCCTTGATCGCCAACTCAACATCAAGGCCAAGGGGGAGTTGAAGGTATGAGCGAGCAAGCTTCTGTATCAGTGCCCGCGCTTCGCCTTGAAGGCATCGTCAAGACCTTCCCCGGCGTGCGCGCACTCGACGGCGTGTCCTTCGACGTCATGCCCGGCGAGGTGCATGCCCTGATGGGCGAGAACGGTGCAGGCAAGTCGACCCTGATGAAGGTGCTGGGCGGCATCCATCAGCCCGACAGCGGCCGGATCATTGTCAATGAAACCCCCGTGAGAATGGGCTCGCCGCTCGAGGCCAAGCACAAGGGAATCGTCTTCATCCATCAGGAGCTAAG
>JAHJUC010000224.1 GCA_018829385.1 Alphaproteobacteria bacterium | reverse complement strand
CGCGATGTGGCTGGTGCTCAACAAGTCCCGGCTCGGCATGCTGATCCGTGCCGGCGTCGATGATCGTGAAATGCTCGCCGCCTCCGGTGTCCGGATCCAGTATGTCTTTCTGGCGGTTTTCGCCTTTGGCGCCGGCCTTGCCGGAATGGCGGGCATCGTCGGCGGTACATTTCAGTCGCTGTCGCCCGGCGAGGATACGCGCTTCCTGCTGGCAAGTCTGGTCGTGGTGATCGTCGGCGGCATGGGATCGATCCCGGGTGCTGCCATCGGGGCCCTGGTGATCGGCCTGTCCGAACAGATCGGGCTTGTCTACGCCCCAACCTATTCGGTTGTCTTCACGTTCCTGATCATGGCCGCTGTGCTGGCATTCCGGCCGCAAGGCCTGCTCGGATCGACGCGATGAGGGATGACCATGGCGCTTGTTGAACGCTCGACACCCTATCAATCCTCCTGGATCGAACGGATCCCGACCACGTGGTGGGTCGCGGGGCTGGTGCTGTTGATCATGCCCGCCTTCGTCAACGATTTCATACTCTTCCAGGTGTTTGGCTGGACCTTTGTGCTCGGCATGATCGCGCTCAGCCTGATGTTCCTTGCGGGCTATGGCGGCATGGTCAGCCTGATCCAGATGTCGGTTGCAGCCCTTGGCGGATACATGGTCGCGATCTTTGGAACATCGGGTGTGGCGGCGATCAGCATGGATCTGCCCTGGTGGCTCTACATCCCGATCGCCGTGATCATTGCGGCCGCCTTTGGCACGCTCGTCGGTGCGCTCGCGGTACGCACCGAAGGCATCTACACGATCATGATTACCCTGGCGATCGCCTCGGCGTTTTTCTACTTCACGCGCCAGAACTACGGCATTTTCAACGGCTATTCCGGTTTCAACCTAGTCGTTCCCCCACAGCTGTTTGGTGTGGACTGGCGCCAGCCGACGCCGTTCTATTATCTCACGCTTGGCTGTGCGGTGTTGTCCTATCTTGCCGTGGTCTATGTTTCGCGCTCCCCCTTCGGGCTGGCGCTTCAGGGCGTTCGGGACAATCCGCGGCGTATGGCGGCACTTGGCTTCAACGTCACCGCGCATCGGATAGCCGCCTACACCTTCGCCTCTGTCATCGCTGCCTTTGGCGGCATCCTGCTGGTCTGGCAGAATGCACAGATCTCCCCGGGCACGGCCGGAATCCCGGCGGTGATCGATATTCTGGTGATCGCCGTGGTCGGCGGCGTCCGCCGGCCGATCGGCCCCTTCATCGGCGCGCTGATCTACACCGTGTTGCGGACCTTCTCGCCCGATATCCTGACCGGATTCGGCCTGTCGGGCGAACGCTTCAAGCTGTTGATCGGGTTGGGATTCCTGGCAGTCGTGTTCTTCTCTCCCGATGGCGTTCTGGGGCTTTGGGAACGCTGGCGCGCCCGTAAGGGCCGTGGCAGGGATCCATTGACCGGGGAGGCGAAATGACCCTGCTCGACACGCGGAGAAGCTCCGAAACCCTCGGCTCCGTCAGTTCCGGCAATGCGCTCGAGCTGCGCGGCGTGACCAAGATGTTTGGCGCTCTGGCGGCGATCGAGGACGTAACGCTTTCGGTCCGTCCCGGCGAGCGTCGCGCGGTGCTTGGTTCCAATGGCGCGGGCAAGACCACCCTTTTCAACTGCATCACCGGGGATTTTCTGCCCACATCCGGCACCATCCGGCTGTTCGGCGAGGATGTGAGCAATTTTCCCGCCTATGAGCGGATCCGCCGGGGGCTGCGCCGAACCTACCAGATCAGTCTGCTGTTTGGCGGACTGACGGTTTCCGACAATGTCTACCTGGCCTGCCGCGGAGTTTCGCGCGGCCGTTTCTCGCTGCTCAGGCCGCGCCGGGGTGATCCCTTGCTCACCCGCACGGCGGAACTGATCGAGGCGGTTCACATGACTGCATCAGGCGATACATTGGTGTCCGAACTCAGCTACGGACAGCAGCGCCAGTTGGAAATCGCGCTGGCGCTCGCGGGTGCGCCGCGCTTCATCCTGTTTGATGAACCCGCCGCCGGGCTGTCTCCGACCGAGCGTGCCGAACTCGTTGCCATTCTCACCGGCCTGCCATCGCATATCGGCTTCATCATCATCGAGCACGACATGGATGTGGCGCTGCGCGTCGCCGAAAGCGTGACGATGATGCACAACGGCAGGATCTTCAAGGAGGGAACGCCCGAAGAGATCGAGAACGACCCGGAAGTCCAGGAACTCTATCTGGGGGACGGTCATGGTTGAACGCGGTCGTACTCCAGCGCTTGATATCCGGGGACTGAACGTTTTCTACGGCGCGTCCCACGCGCTTCAGGGTGTCGATCTGAAGCTAGAAGGCGGCGTGCTTTCGGTCGTCGGCCGCAACGGCATGGGCAAGACCACGCTGTGCAAGGCGATCATGGGCATGGTGCCTGTGGCGTCCGGCTCGATCAATTTCGCCGGCCAGTCACTGGTCGGCAAGACACCGGCCGAGATCGCCCGGATGGGCGTCGGCTATGTCCCGCAGGGTCGCCGGCTGTGGCGCTCGCTCTCTGTGGACGAGCATCTCCAGATGGTTGCCACCAAGACCGGAGCCTGGACCGTCGAGCGGATCTATTCGACCTTTCCGCGGCTTGCCGAGCGAAAGAGCAATGGCGGGGCGCAGCTTTCGGGCGGCGAACAGCAGATGCTGGCGATCTCCCGAGCGCTGTTGTCCAATCCGAAGCTGCTGGTGATGGATGAACCGACCGAAGGACTGGCGCCGGTCATCGTCGCCCAGGTCGAGGAAATGCTCGTTCGCCTGTCCGAAGAGGGCGACATCGAGGTTCTGGTGATCGAGCAGAACATCGGCGTTGCCTGTGGGATCTCGGACAATGTGGCGATCATGGTCAACGGCCGCATCAACCGGATCGCGCCTGCCGGGGAGCTTGCTGCGGACCGCGAGCTGCAGCAGCGGCTTCTCGGCGTTGGCCGGCACAGCCATGACGACACGCCCGAGGCACCTGCGACGCCGGTCGCTGACGAAACGCGGAAAGCGGCGTCGGCGGGGCATTCGGTCAAGATCTACATGTCCAACCCGGTTTCCCCGACCCGGTGGTCGCAACCCACGCCGGTGGCGCAGATCGAGCGCGCGGCGCGGGTGGTCACTACAGGGGTTGCATCGGTGACGTCGGGGCAGGCGGAAATCCGGCAACTGGCGAACCCGGGCGACAGCGTGGTGCTGGTGGCCGGCACGCTCGACACCAAGGGCGCCGAACTGCGCTTCATCCGCGACCAGATCCGCGCGGCGGGCATTCCCGTCCGGCTTGTCGATCTTTCAACGTCCGGCGCCCATTCGGGGGCCGAAATACCGGCCAATCAGATTGCGGCCTTTCATCCACGCGGATCGGCGGGGGTCTTCACCGGGGACCGTGGACAGTCGGTCGCCGGAATGACGCTTGCCTTTTCGCGCTGGATCGAGCGCCAGCAGGGAATTGGCGGGATCATCTCGGCAGCAGGCTCCGGCGGCACGGCCATGGTTGCCCCGGCGATGCGCGCGTTGCCGATCGGGGTTCCCAAACTGATCGTCTCCACCGTCGCGTCCGGCGAAGTGGGCAAATATGTCGGCCCCTCCGATATCACCATGATGCACTCGGTGGCCGATGTGCAGGGGTTGAATTCGATT
>JAHJUC010000223.1 GCA_018829385.1 Alphaproteobacteria bacterium | reverse complement strand
CTCTCGCTTTCGACAAAGGCGTTCCTGGCGCCGAGGCGAAGCATGCCCGTTCCGGGATCCTGAAGCAGTTCCAGCGCGTTGCCGGCGGCGCCGATATCGGTTGCCGCATTGAGCTGGAAGCTGACGCCGCGCAGATTTGCCTTGGTGTCGGCAAAGCCGTCAAAAATGCCGCCGAGACGCGATGTCAGTTCAACATGATTGGATGCATTGATGCGCCCGGCACTCAGATCGCCATTGGACGCGATGAAGATATCCTTGCCGGCGCGTGCGGTGACAAGACCGGCGGTGTTGACCGTGAGCGCACGGGTGCTGGCGCCGATTGACCCCTTGGCGGATTCGAGCAGGATCGTGCCTTGTGCGTTGACCGTGCCGTTCGTGTCCGGCGCGACATCGATGATGTCGCCGGATGTCGTCACGCGGACGTCACCCTGCGCGTTGAGCCGCGCCAGGTTGAGATCCAGTTCGGAGCCGAGGAAAATATCGCCGTTGGTGCCCGCCTGTTTCCGCGCCGTCATGGTCACTGCGCCACCGGCGGTGACATCAAGATCATCCGCGCGGCGAATATAGAGGATATCGCCAACCCGGCGCACATCGCCCTCTTCTGCGGTCAGCAGAGCGAGATAGGTTTCCTGTGCCTGCGGGGTGTCAAACAGCTTGTCCCCCGCCGCAATCTCAAGATCAGGCTTGAAGCTGCCAACGCCGGCCGACTGCACAACGGTAATTGTACCGACGGCCTTGATGTTGGGCTCTTCAATAGCTGTCGTGGTATCGGTCCGGTTCGCATCCAGCGAGTTGGGAATGCCGTATTGCAGCTGGTTCAGCTGCCATTCGGCGCGGGAATCGGCGAGCTCCGTGCCGCGCAATGCGTAGGAATAGCCAGCGTCATGGACGGTCTGGATGTTCCAGATGTCGTAGAGGCCCTGCATTTCGGTGATATGGGCATCGATCCGGCTCTCGATCTGGGCCTCGCTCAAGCCTTGTTTCACAAGCTCGGCGCGCTCTGTTGCCGTATAGAAATTGGCCCGCTCGGTTGCCGTCAATGCAAACACCTGCGGGGCCGGGCTGCCACGGCGCTTGTTCCAGTATTCGGCGTATTGTGCGTTGCGCGTACTGACCAGGCGCTTTTCCACGTTGCCACTGCCATCATCGAGAAGGCCAAGCTCCTTCCAGCTCTGGGTCAGTTCGGCAACGGTGCGCGTGTCGGCCGTTTCGCGACTGTTGGCGTCAAGCAGCTGGCCGGCGGCGACATTGATCACCACATTGCCGGCGCGGCTTTCGATCAGGTCAACCTTGATATCCCCGGAAGCCTGCTCGAGCGTGATGTCCTTGGCAGCACTTGCATTGAAGCGCGCATCGGCACCCTGCCCGGTCGCAATCCGCAACGGACCGGTCGAGCCGCCGATCGCGCCGTCTTCGGAAGCCAGGCTGACATTGATGCCCTTGACGTGCACCGCTTCGCCGCCAACACCGGTGATGTCGCCTTTCGCGCTGACGGTGACATTGCCGAAACTCGGGTTGGCCTTTTGTCCAAGGTCGCCGGTGTAATGGAGCTTGGCAATGTCCAGATTGCCGAGGGCGTTCGCCGTACTTGCAAACTGGCGGATGTTGATGTTGTCGCGCGCAGTCGCGCTCAATCTCGCGCCATCGGTCATCGCAATATTGAATGCGTTGTTGCCTGCTCCTGAAATGGACCCCAAAGCTGAAATCATTGCCGTGCCGGACCCGATCAGCACCTTGTCCGATGTGGTCAGGACGCTGGCTTGTGCGGTGATGTTGGTTTGTCCCGAGTTGGTCACGGACTCGCCAAACAGCACCCGGCCCTTGCCGGTAGAAGTGATATTGATGCCCGGCGCTTTCGCCCCGACAAATCTGGTCTCGATTGGCTTGTCAGCCTCGAATAGGTGATCCAGAATCTGCTGCGCCGTTCTGGTTCCGGTGTAGACAACGTCCCGGTAATCCACACCGAACGTTGCCAGATCGGTAACATCGGTTGCGGTTTGAATCACACCCTCGGTTCTTGTGTATCCCGCATCCGGCAGGAGCACCTTGACAGTCGTTGGGGTGGATCCCTTCGACTTTGTATCGACTGTTGTCAGCCCGAAGCCGTTTGAGAATGCAATGTATCCCTGGGGATTGGCGCCATTCTGCACGATAGCCTTGCCGGTCGTAACGAATGGTGTGACCGAATATTTTGCCCGGTTGGAAAGAACTTTGTCCTCGGGCGCGTCCGACCCAAGCCCCATATACTCCCGGACCACGTAAGTGGCGTCCAGCGTCACCGTCCGCTTGGTCTGATAAACATAGGAGCGGTCTGCGGTCGGATTGTAGGCGGAGATGTTTGACGCAGTGGTCTGGATCACTGCACCGCCATTGGATGCATCATTGTTGGTGATCCTGGTCACACCGTTTTCATACCGGTAGACCGTCTTCAGGTACTCTCCACGCGGTGCGTTGGCGGTGAT
>JAHJUC010000222.1 GCA_018829385.1 Alphaproteobacteria bacterium | reverse complement strand
GGCGCAAAGCCCTTCTCGAACAGGAGCCGCATCGGGTCGCCCTCGTAGCCGAAGCCCGGCTGCACCGCGACCAGCACGTTGCCGAACTGCCGGCCGAGCACGAAGATCGACTTGCCGTTGGTGAAGATCCGGCCCGGCGCCGGGCCCCATGGCGCCTCGATCTCGTCGAGATGCTTCTCGTTGCGGACATGATCGTCGGCGCTCACCAGCGCATGCACATTGGCGAGCGCGCCATATTGCGCGGCATTGCCGTTGAGCACCATGTCGCGCAGCTCTTCGGCGTCGGCGGGGACCTCGATCGTGTAGCCCTCGTCCTTCATCCTGAGCATGGTCGCATGCAGCGATTCGAACACCGACAGGAAGGCCGCCGTGCCCATGTTGCCGGCGTTGGGCGGGAAGTTGAAGATCGTCAGCGCGATCTTCCGGCTCGCCCGTTCGCTCTGGCGCAACGCCACCAGCTTCTCGATCCGTCCGGCCAGCACTTCCACCCTTTCGGGATGCGCGCTCATGCAGGAGCGGCCCTTCGGGCAGGTGCCGAGGTTGCGGGCACAGACGCAAGGCTGGGTGCCGGCGGCATTCTCGGTGCGGCCGCCAAACACCATGGTGCCGGTGGCGCCGTCGAGTTCCGGGATCGCCACCATGATGGTGGTCTCGATCGGCATCAGGCCGCGGTCGGATGCTTCCCAGCGTTCGATCGACTGGAATTCGGTGACGTGGGCGGCGACGTAAGGAACGTCGAGCGTGCCCAGCGTCTCGGCGGCGGCGGCGGCATCTGAATAGGCCGGGCCGCCGACCAGCGAAAAGCCGGTCAGCGACAGCATCGCGTCGATCCGTACCCCGCTCTTGCCGCCCGACAGGAACGTCTCGACCGGCCCGCGCATGTCGAGCCCCGACGAGAACACCGGCACCACGTTGAAACCGCGGCGTTCAAGCGCGCTGATCACGCCATTGTAATGGCCGGTGTCGCCCGAAAGGATGTAGGAGCGCAGCAGCAGCAGCCCGACCGTACCCTTCGCGTCGTGCCTGAGCGGCAGCGCCCTGATCTCGGAGCTGACCCGGCCCTTGATGTCGGGGTGATAGACGCCCTGTTCGGGATATTCGACCGGGGCTGCGGCCGTGACCTTGCCGCGCAGCGCACGGCGCTCGCCATCGGCGTACTTGTCGACCAGCAGCCGCACCAGGTTGGCGATGTTGGCGTCGGAGGCGGCTATCCGGTACTGCATGGCGATGAAATAGGTGCGAACGTCCTGCGCTGTGCCGGGGATGAAGCGGAGCAGTTTCGGCAGCCGTTTCAGCATCGCCATCTGCCGCTCGCCCGCGGTTCGGCCGGTGTCCTTCTTGTCCTTGGAGCGGTCGCCGCGAAGCTTCTTCAGAAGGGCCAGCGGACCCTTCTGCTCGCCGTCCATCTTGAACCGGCCCATCGAGGTGTTCTTCATGATCTCGCCGGTCGACATGCAGCACATCATGGCGTCGCAGTGATCGCGCCTGGCGGCAAGCGATGGCCCGATGGCCTTGACGTGTTCCTCGATGAACAGCATCGAGGCGACGATGATGTTGCCCTTGGCGATGTCGTCCTTGCAGGCCTGCAACTTGTCCGGATTGTCATTCCAGTCGGTCGCCGCGTGCACGCTCAGGTGCAGATTGGGCAGTTCGCCCGCAAGCATCCGCCGCGCATCGTCAACCGCTGCCGACATGTGATTGTCGAGCGTGATCAGGACCACATTGACTGGAGCGGTGTTAGCGCCCGAAGTGTGCTTTTGCATCGTACAATGTCTCTATGGTGATCGGATTGAGCCCGTTCTCGGCAGCGTAGGATTCGGTGTTGCGCCGCGCCTTTCCGCGGACAAAGAAGGGGATCTTGCGCAATTCGCGCTCGGCATCGCTTGTCCAGGCCGGACGGTCGTCATTGGCAGCGGTATTCGCGGTGGCGGCCTCCGGGGCAGGGGCCTCGGCAGCAACTGATTGCTCTGACTCTGTGCCCGGTTGATGAGCGGCGGCAGGCCCGCCGTGGCTCAGGTGCGAAGACCCGGCCTCGTCATGGAATTCGAAATCGCCGCGGAACATCTGCAGCAGGTGTTCTTCAAGCCCCATCATCAGCGGGTGCACCCAGCTGTCGAAGATCACATTGGCGCCTTCAAAACCCATCTGCGGCGAGTAGCGTGCCGGGAAATCCTGCACGTGCACCGGGCTCGAGATCACCGCGCAGGGCAGCCGGAGCCGCTTGGCGGCGTGGCGTTCCATCTGGGTTCCCAGTACCAGTTCGGGCTGGGCGGCAATGATGGCGTCCTCGACATCGAGGTGATTGTCCGAAATCAGCGGCTCGACGCCGTATTTCGCCGCAGCCTCGCGCACGTCGCGGGCAAACTCGCGCGAATAGGTGCCAAGGCCGCAGACCTTGAAGCCCAGTTCTTCGGAGGCGATCCGTGCAGCTGCAATCGCATGGGTGGCGTCGCCGAACACGAACACCCGCTTGCCGGTGAGATAGTTGGAATCGATCGAGGCCGAGTACCAGGACAGCCGTTCCGCGCCGGTTTCAAATAGCTCGGAAGGAACGGCGACGCCGGCAACCCTCGCCACGTCGGTGACAAAATCGCGCGTAGCACCCACGCCGATCGGCACGGTTGTCACCATCTCCTGGCCGAACTGGCGCTTGAGCCAGCGGGCCGTGGTGTCGGCGATCTCCGGATAGAGCACGATGTTGAAATGGGCCTCGGGGATGCGGGCGAGATCGGCGGGCGACGCGCCCAGCGGCGCCACCGTGTTGATCCGGATACCCAGAGATTCGACCAGCCGCACCACCTCGACGATGTCGTCGCGGTTGCGGAAGCCGAGCGAGGTCGGTCCCAGGATGTTGCAGCTGGCCTGCTCAGGGGCCGTTTCCGGCTTGCCCGCGCCGCCGGCGAATGCCCGTACCAGCCGGTAGAAGGTCTCGGCAGCCCCCCAGTTTTCCTTCTTCTGGTAGGACGGCATTTCCAAAGGCACCACGGGCACGTTCAGGCCAAGCGTCTTGGCCAGTCCGCCGGGATCGTCCTGGATCAGTTCCGCCGTGCAGGAAGCGCCGACCAGCAGAGCCTGTGGCTTGAACCGCGCAACCGCATCGCGCGCGGCGGTCTTGAAGATCTCGGCGGTGTCGCCGGAGAGATCGCGCGCCTGGAAAGTCGTGTAGGTCACCGGCGGGCGCTTCTTGTTGCGCTCGATCATGGTGAACAAGAGGTCGGCATAGGTGTCGCCCTGCGGTGCGTGCAGCACGAAGTGGATATCGCGCATCGAATTGGCAACGCGGATGGCGCCGACATGGGGAGGGCCTTCATAGGTCCAGACGGTCAGCTCCATGGCTCAGCTCCCCACTTTCAGAAGCGCGCGCCGCATCAGCGGCCGGGCAATCAGCTCGGCCAGGTCGCCGGCCTGCTCGTAGCCCTGCAACGGCGTGAACACGAACTCGATCGACCACTTGGTCGACCGGCCTTCGGCCTCGAACGGATTGCCAAGCCCCATGCCGCAGATGATCAGGTCGGGGTTGTCGGTATGAACCCGGTCGATCTGCCGTTCGACATCCTGGCCCTCGCTGACCCGCACCGTCTCCGGCAGCAGGGCCAGTTCAGGGCCGACCACGTCGCGGTTGAGGTAAGGCGTGCCGACCTCGACGATCGATGTGTCCATTTCCCGTGACAGGAAGCGCGCCAGCGACGGCTCGAGCTGCGAATCGGGAAACAGGAAGACCGACTTGCCTTCGAGTACCGGGCGGTAACGGGCGACCGCGCGGCGGGCGCGCTCGCGGCCCGGCGCGGTGATAGCGTCGAATTTGGCTTCAGGCACGCCGAAGCTATCGGCGATGGCGCGGTACCAGGCGGTCGAACCTTCCTCGCCGAGCGGGAAGGGGGCCGAGATCCGCTTTGCGCCGCGACGTTCGAGCGCCTGGGCGCAGGCGCCGACCCATGGCTGGGCCAGGATGAAACGTGTGCTGGGGCCGACCGCCGGCAGCGTGGTCGAGGAACGCGAGGGCAGGAACCGGACCGGGCCTATGCCCAGACCGTCGAACACCCGCATCATCTGGTCTTCCACGACATCGCCGAGCGCGCCGACAACGACCAGAGAGGCCGGCGCATCGGCTGATTCCGCCGGCATGTCCGGCACCAGGGCCGCGAGGAAATTGTCCTCGCCCTGGGTGAAGGTGGTCTCGATACCCGATCCCGAATAGGCCATCACCCGGCAGGCGGGTGAGTGTTCGCCGTTCAGACGGCTGGCCGCGCGCGGCAGGTCGAGCTTGATGACTTCCGACGGGCAGGAGCCGACCAGGACCAGAAGCCTGATCTCCGGACGGCGGGCCAGCAGCCGGGTCACCACCTTGTCGAGCTCGTCATTCATGTCGGCCATGCCGGCGAGATCGCGCTCGTCGATGATCGCGGTGGCGAAGCGCGGTTCGGCGAAGATCATCACGCCGGCGGCTGATTGCATCAGATGCGCGCAGGTGCGCGAGCCGACGATCAGGAAGAAGGCGTCCTGCATCTTGCGGTGCAGCCACATGATCGAGGTCAGGCCGCAGAACACCTCGTGCTGGCCACGCTGCTTGAGCACCTCGCGCGCCGGTCTGGCGGCAATGTCGGTGCAGGCAGAGCTGGCGTCGAACACGGTGGTCATGCCGCAGCCCCGATCTTTGGATTGGATGAGGCATCAAGGCGGGCCAGGCGGAACTTCCAGAGGAATTGCCCGGCATTGATGACGTAGGAAACATAGGCGGCGGCGGCCAGCGCCATCAGTTGGCCGTCCGGCAGCAGGCCGCCGAACAGCGCCGCCAGATAGGCGGTGTGCAGCGCCAGCACCAGCATCGACACCATGTCTTCCCAGAAGAAGGGGCGGGCGAAGAGATAGGCGCCGAACACCTCCTTCTCCCAGATCGAGCCGGTGATCATGATGGCGTAAAGCGTCATGGTCTTGATGACGACCGAGACATGCGCGGCCATCAGCCAGGCGCCGGTCATCCACCAGTGCGCGATAAGGCCGACGGAAATGGCAAAGACGAGAAACTGGATCGGCGCCAGAATGCCCTGCACCAGGGTCCAGACCGATTGGTCGCGCCGGATGCGCTCTTCAACCGAGTAGAGACCGACCGGATTTTCGCTGAGCGAAACATGCGCATTCATCTGGCTCTATCCCTCTCCACTCGAGACCCCGATGTGAAGAGGTTAGTCACAGATTTTGAAAGTGTCAATTTTAATTGACGTCATATCTAGTTTACAAATGGATTAATTCGTTCCATTCTCTGAACTGTCACTGCGGGAGAGGCTCCATAATGGAGAGTGGCTGGTCTGGTTTGGAAGCAAGCCGCATTGACGGTGATTTTGCCTCTTAATCCGGCCTTTTTGACAGCCCGCGTGGGTGCCGCGAATGGGAGCGGACGGAAAGGCTTCGGGGTTATGAGAACGGATCCGGAATTTCGTGGTGCCAGCGGCAACGACAGTGGACCCGACAGGGTGCAGCGCCGGGATACCGGCAGCGGCGACCTTCACCAGATGATTGAGCAGGTTGTCGTCAGGACCTGTTTCGGGGGGAACCTTCAGGCGGCGAGCTCAGCAGACTGCCTGACGGGAAACCGGCCGCAAGCCGCCACCAGCAATGCCGCCACCCACAAAGCCGGCCAACAGTGCCCGGGCGCGAGTGTCACCATGACGAGAGCTTTGAGCCACGACCAGACCACACAGGAGCAGGCCGGCCAGATCCAGCCAGGCGCCTCGACAATGGAGGGCGTGAAGCGCTTCATCTCCGTTCTCGACAAGGTCTACGCCAAGGCTCTTTCCGATGGCGATTTCGATTTCGTCGGCTTCATGCGGGCGCGGTCGCTCGGCCCGTCGGAGATGCTGGACCTGATCGAGGCCTGCGTGGTCCGGCTGGGCGAGGAATGGTCCTGCGACAGCCTGGGATTTGCCACGGTCACGATCGCGACCTCACGTCTGCAACGGGTTCTGGCAACCTTGAGCCAGGAAAACCGGTGTTTCGACCCGGGCGCCCGTGAACGCTCGATGCTGTTCATCGTGCCGCGCGGCGAGATGCATCTTTTTGCCGTCAATCTGATGGAAGAACGCTTCCGCCTGAGGGGCTGGGAAACCAGCATGGTGATTGCCGATCGTCTGTCGGACCTGCCGCACCTGCTCGCAACCAGCGATTTTCGGCTGGTATGCATCGCGTGGCTTGACTGCACACTGAAAAAACGGGTTGAATCCGTTCTGCACGCAATTCACACGTCCGTAAATCGGGATCGGACCTGTGTAATCGCTGGCGGTCCGGCGGCTGCGGAGCACTCCGGGTGGCTGGAAGAACGGGGCGTTGAAAAGATTTGCAGCAATGCCCAAATCGCGTTAGACACGGCGGAGAGGCTTGGCGCAACTCGCATTTCGGCGCAAATTGCGACGGGAATAAACGGGTCCCTGTTGGAACCGTTGCGAAGTGCCTGATCGGAAAATGGAACAACAAACATCCAGGACACTCCACCGGACCTTTGAAAAAACCCTTCAAGCGTTCGCGGACCTGCCGCCGTCAGTGTCGCTCACCATGGCGTCGCTGGGTGGGGATGTGACCCTTCTGGTCGATGCCTCCGGATCCATCATCGATGTTGCCTATCTCGATGCGGCTGTCCAGCGCTTCGGCGTCGAGGACTGGCCGGGCCGGGCATGGACCGACACGGTGACCGGCGAAAGCGTCGACAAGATCCGCAGTCTGATCGATGAATGTGCCAAGTCCGGCGTCAGCCGTGCGCATCAGGTCAACCACCCGGGGCCGCGCGGGGCGGATCTGCCCATAGAGTATGTGCTGCGCCGCATCGACGGTTTTCCCTACCTCGTGGCCAGTGGAACGGACCTGCGTAAATTCGCCGAAGTCCAGCAGCAGCTGATCCAGGCACAGTTCGAGCTCGAGCGCGAATACCGCCGCGTGCGCGAATCCGAGGCGCGCTACCGCATCATCTATCAGCGCATGGATGCCGCGCTGCTGGTCGTCGATGGCGAGACCCGGCGGATCATCGACGGCAATGCCGCGGCCGGCACTATTTTCGGCGTTGCCCTCGCCAAGATGGTTGGCGACACGCTGGTGTCTCTGGTTCAGCGCGACAGTCGTGAACGCCTGGTCGAGGCGCTGGCGGAATCGCGGTCGCTGGGACAGAGCCGGACGTTTGCCGCCTCGTCGGCTTCCGACGGCGCTGCCATCGAACTCCGGATCAGCCCGTACCGGGAAAACGGCAAGATCAATTATCTCGTGTCCATTTCCGGCCAGGTCGAGGAAGATCACCCGACCCGCAGTCTCACCGCGGACAAATGGGGCTGGACCGAAGCCGTTCCGGAGGCGCAGATCGTGATCGATGGCAAGGGCGTCATCCACTCGGTCAATGGCCGCTTTCTCGATATGGTCCACCTGCTCAGCCGCAGCCTTGCCGTCGGCCGCAATGTCAACAACTGGCTTGGCGGCTCCAGCGTCGACCTGCAGGTCCTGTCCAACCGCCTGCGCGACGAGGGCGAGGTGCGCCAGTTCCTGACCGTCGTGCGCGACGATCTGGGCTCCAGCCGTCCTGTGCGGCTTTCGGCGACCCGTATCGATACCGGCGGAGACCCGCTCTATTCGGTCATTGTCACGGAGCAGGGCGCACGGGAAATGCCTGCGGCCGCCAAGGCCAATGGCGTGCACGGGCCCACCTCCGATTTCTCCGAACTGATCGGGCGGGTGCCGCTCAAGGAATTGATCCGCGAATCCGCCGATGTCATCGAAAAGCTCTGCATCGAGGCGGCGCTGACCCAGACCGAGAACAACCGGGCCGCCGCCGCCGATCTTCTGGGTCTCTCCCGCCAGAGCCTCTACCTCAAGCTCAAGCGCTATGGCCTTGAGGACTACACCGGCCGGGCCTGACCCCGCCGCCGGACCTGCCTCGAAACGAGACTGTAAAAAAACATTTACACTGTCAATTTGAATTGACGTTCGTGTTCTCCGGTCATAGACTTTTGTCATGACCATGGCCCAGACAACCTCCGCTCGTCCCAGGGTGCCCACACCGGGCGCGGTGCTAGCTTTGCTCAAGCCCGTCACCTGGTTTCCGCCGATGTGGGCCTTTGCCTGCGGCGCGATTTCCGCCGGACAGATCACCTCCGACCGCTGGGTCGCGGTGGCATTGGGCGTTCTGCTCGCCGGACCGCTGCTGTGCGGTGCCAGCCAGGCGGTCAACGACTGGTTTGATCGCCACGTCGACGCCATCAACGAGCCCGACCGGGTGATCCCGTCGGGCCGGATGCCCGGCCGCTGGGGTCTCTGGGTGGCAATCTTCAATTCCATCCTCTCGATGATCGTCGCCGCCTTGCTCGGCATGACCGTCTTTGTCGCCGCGGCGATCGGGCTGGCGCTCGCCTGGGCCTACTCGGCGCCGCCGTTCCGGCTCAAGCGCAACGGCTGGTGGGGCAATGCGGCCTGCGGTTTTTCCTATGAGACTCTGCCCTGGATCACCGCCGCTGCCGCCGCGCTCGGAACAGCCCCGAGCGGCGAGATTTTCATCATCGCCTTTCTCTACGGGCTTGGGGCGATCGGCATCATGACGCTCAATGATTTCAAGTCGATGGAAGGCGACGCCCGCATGGGCATAGCCTCGCTGCCGGTCCAGATGGGCGCGCGGAATGCCGCCCGGTTTGCCGGCATTTCGATGATTGCGCCGCAGGTGGTGGTGGCCGGCCTGCTGCTGAGCTGGAGCCACGCCTGGTCCGCCGCCGCGGTGGCGCTGCTGGCGCTGGCCCAGGCTATGGCCCTGCCGCGCCTGGTCGCTGATCCGAAGGGCAGGGCGGTCTGGTACTCGGCGCTCGGCGTCGGGCTTTATGTCAGCGGAATGATGATCACGGCTTTTGCGATCAGGCCTTGAGGCCGGGGCGAGGGGGAAACCAATGACCGGACAGTCAGCATCACCAGAAATCCATCCCTTCTCCGGGGGCACGCCCGGCGCCGGACTGGGCTGGCTGTCGATCATGCGCCTCGGCCTGGTCCAGGCTTCTCTCGGCTCGATCGTGGTATTGACCACCTCGGTGCTCAACCGTGTCATGGTGGTCGAGTTGATGCTCGCCGCTGTTATCCCGGGTCTCCTCGTCGGCCTGCATTACGGGGTGCAGATATCCCGTCCGCTCTGGGGGCACGGGTCCGACCGCGGCGGCCGCCGCACGCCTTGGATCGTTGGCGGCATTCTGCTGCTTGCCCTGTCCGGTACGGGCGCTTCAGCCACCACGTTGCTGTTCGGCGCGCATTTCTGGCTGGCCATGGCGCTCGCGATCGTAAGCTTCATCCTGATCGGCCTCGGAATCGGTGCCGCCGGAACCTCGTTGCTGGCGCTGCTGGCAAGCCGCACCGCGCTGCATCGCAAGCCCGCAGCCGCGACCATCGTCTGGATGATGATGATTGCCGGCATCGTCGTTACTGCCATCGTCTCCGGCGCCTGGCTCGATCCGTTCTCCTTTGTCCGGCTGGTCACGGTGACGGCGATCGCCGGGGCCATCGCCTTCGCGCTGACCTGCCTTGCGATCTTCAATGTCGAGCGCAACACCATGCCGGTCGACGGGCCGCCGGCCGCCCAGCGGCTCGATTTCCGCCGCAGCCTTGCTGCGACATGGGGCGATCGCGACGCCCGGCTGTTCACCGTCTTCGTCTTTGTCTCGATGCTCGCCTATGCCACGCAGGATCTCATTCTCGAGCCCTTCGGCGGGTTGCTGTTCGGTTTGACACCGGGAGAGACCACGCAGATCTCGGGCCTGCAGCACAGCGGCATCCTCATTGGCATGGCGATGGTCGGCGTTCTCGGTTCACTCTTTGCCAGGAAGAAGCCGCTCATTCTCAAGGCCTTCATCTTCTTTGGCTGTGTCGGCTCGGCGGTGGCGCTGGCGGGGCTTTCGCTCTCGGCGATGGTTGCGCCGGCCTGGCCGCTCAAGGCCAACATCTTCGTTCTCGGCGTCGCCAATGGCGCCTTCGCCGTGGCCGCCATCGGCGCCATGATGATGCTGGCTTCGGGCGGTGACGGCGCCTCCGAGGGCATCCGCATGGGAGTCTGGGGCGCGGCGCAGGCCGTCTCCTTCGGCCTCGGCGGCTTTCTCGGCACCGTCGCAATCGACGTCACCAGAACCCTGACCGGCGACACGCCCTTGTCCTTCGCCGTCGTCTTCGGGCTTGAGGCGGGGCTGTTTGTTGCCGCCGCGGCGATAGCGCTTCTGATCAGGACCCCGGCGCCCCGGCTCGAAAACCGGCAATCCGGAGACCGCGCGTCCGAAGCGTCCCTTTCTTACGCAGTTCCAGCGGAGTGAAGATCATGCAGACCAACGCCCATGATGCACCACGCGACCATGTCGCCCCGGCACATTATGACGTGATCGTTATCGGCGGCGGCCCTGCCGGTGCGCGCGCCGCCGAACGCATGGCCGCGAGCGGTTACAGGACCCTGCTGGTCGACAAGGAGGGCCGCACCAAGCCCTGTGGCGGCGCCATTCCCTCCAACGCCATGGCGCAATATGCGATCGCGCCCGAGCAGATCAAGGCGCGCGTCCGCGGTGCACGGATGACCGGTCCGAGCGGTATCCAGGTCGGCATGGAGATCGGCGATGTCGGCCATGTCGGCATGGTCGACCGCGACCAGTTCGATCCCTATCTGCGCGGCCGCGCCCGCCAGGCCGGTGCGGATTATCGCGCCGCCAGCTTCTCCTCGCTCGAACACCGGGCCGACGGACTGGTGGAGGTCACGCTTGCCGGAAGCAGGGACCGCGACGCGGAGACGTTGACGGCGTCGGTCCTCATCGGCGCCGATGGCGCCAATTCCGCCGTCCGGCGTTCGATCTTCGGCCCGAAAACGCGCCCGCCCTATGTCTTTGCCTACCACGAGATCGTCCGTTCGCCGGCTGCCGGTGAGAAGGCCGGTTTCAATCCCGACCTGTGTGAAGTGATCTATGACGGCGAGATTTCGCCAGATTTCTATGGCTGGGTGTTTCCGCACGGACCCTACACCAGCGTCGGCTGCGGCTCGGCGGTCAAGGGCTTCGACCTCAAGGCCGCCACCCGTGAATTGCGTCAGCGCTTTGGTCTCGCCGACGCCGAGACCGTGCGCGAAGAGGGCGCGCCGCTGCCGCTCAAGCCGATGAAGCGCTGGGATGACGGCAGGAATGTGCTGCTGATCGGCGATGCTGCGGGCGTGGTCGCACCCTCCTCGGGCGAAGGCATCTGGTATGCCATGCACACCGGCGATCTCGGAGCCGATGCCGCGATGAAGGTGCTGGAGACCGGCAACGCCCGGCATCTCGCCAGCGCCCGCAAGCGGTTCCAGAAGGCCCACGGAACGGTGTTCCTGGTGCTCGGCTTCATGCAGTGGTTCTGGTATTCGAGCGACAGGCGGCGGGAGAAATTCGTCAAGATGTGCGCCGACAAGGACGTCCAGCGGCTGACATGGGAAAGCTATCTCAACAAGAAGCTGGTCCGGCGTGATCCCATGGCCCATGTCCGCGTCTTCCTCAAGGACATGCGGCAACTGCTCCGGCCGGCAGCGCACTGATGTGGCCGGACTGGGTCATTTCCTATGTCGGTGACGGCCGGATCGCGCTTCTGGCGCTGGCCGTCATCGGCGTGGAAGCATTGCTGATCACCGTGTTCCTGCGCCGCCGCGCCCGCATCGGCTCGCTGATCCTGACCATGGCCTCGGGCGCGGGCCTGCTCGGCGCGCTCTATGCGGCACTTTCCGGCGCGTCGGCCGGCATGATTGCCGTCTGGCTGGTGCTGGCCCTTGTCGCGCACGCGTCCGACATGGCAACGCGGCTGTTCCGCAACAGCTGACAAGACGTTCCCCCTTGCATCGGAAAGCTGTCGGTCAACTGCCCGGCCAGTTCATTGCGCAACGCCTCATCCGGCCGATCTGTTGATCTATGTCAAATATGAATGACATCAAATGTGGCAATTTAAATGGACAGTAATAGGGAGGCCAGCATGCGCATTGTACTCGTACATCCGAACTATCACTCGGGCGGCGCGGAGATCGCCGGCAGCTGGCCGCCGGCCTGGGTCGCCTATCTGGCCGGCCACCTCAAGGACGCGGGCTTCACCGACATCCATTTCATCGATGCGATGACCAATGATCTCTCGGACGAGGATCTGGCAGCCCGGCTCAGGGATCTCAAGCCGGATGTGGTCGGTTGCACCGCCATCACGCCGTCGATCTACAAGGCGGAGAACGTGCTCAGGATCGCCAGGGAGGTCGTGCCCGATGCGCTCAGGGTGCTTGGCGGCATCCACGCCACCTTCATGTACAAGCAGGTTCTGTCCGAAGCGCCATGGATCGATGTCATTGTTCGCGGCGAGGGCGAGGAGATCTTCCGCGAGCTGATCCGCACCGTTGCCGATGGCGGCTGGCCCGAGGGCAGGGCGTCCATCAAGGGCCTCGCCTACATCGCCGACGACGGCAAGATCGTCGCCACCCAGGCGGCCCCCACGGTCAAGGATCTCGACGCCATCAACCCCGACTGGACGCTGCTCGAATGGAGCAAGTACATCTATGTGCCTCTCGGCGTGCGCGTCGCCATTCCCAACATGGCCCGCGGCTGTCCCTTCACCTGTTCCTTCTGCAGCCAGTGGAAGTTCTGGCGCGACTACCGCGTGCGCGACCCGAAAAAGGTGGTCGACGAGATCGAGAAACTCGTCAACGACCACCAGGTCGGCTTCTTCATCCTCGCCGACGAGGAACCCACCATCAACCGCAAGAAGTTCATCCAGTTCTGCGAGGAGCTGATCGCCCGCGGCCTGCCCGACAAGGTCAAGTGGGGCATCAACACCCGCGTCACCGACATCATGCGCGACAAGGAGCTCTTGAAGTTCTACCGCAAGGCGGGCCTGGTCCACATCTCGCTCGGCACCGAGGCCGCCGCCCAGCTCAAGCTCGACCGCTTCAACAAGGAGACCAAGGTTTCCGAGAACAAGGAGGCCATCCGGCTCCTGCGCGAGGCCGACATCTTCGTCGAGGCGCAGTTCATCGTCGGTCTCGAGAACGAAACCGCCAAGACGCTCGAGGAAACCTACCGCATGGCCTGGGACTGGCAGCCCGATCTCGCCAACTGGGCCATGTACACGCCCTGGCCGTTCACGCCGCTGTTCCAGGAACTGGGCGACAAGGTCGAGATCTTCGATTTCGAGAAATACAATTTCGTCACCCCGATCATGAAGCCCGAGGCCATGGACCGGGCGGAATTGCTCGACCGGGTGATGAACAATTACCGCCGCTTCTACATGCAGAAGGCGCTGTTTCATTACCCCTGGCGCGGCACCGGCTTCCGCCGGAGATACCTGCTCGGATGCCTCAAGGCCTTCCTCAAGGCCGGTTTCGAGCGCAAGTTCTACGATCTCGGCAAGGCCAATTACTGGGGTCCGCAATCGAAGAAGGGCGTCAATTTCAACTTCGACCGCACCCGCAAGATCGCGCCGGCGCAGATGGAGGACTGGGCCGCCATCCATGACCGCAAGGTGGCGCTCGAAAAGGCCCGCGCCAGGCTCAGCGATGACGACACCGGCAAGGTGATGGCCTGCGGCGGCGGCTCGGACCAGATGGAGGAGAACCGGGAGCCCGCGGAATGAAGGACGGCGTCACCGCGATGCTGTCCGGCGTCGGCCATGAGGCCGGCGCAAGGGCGGCGCTCGCCGGTGACGGGCAAGGCGCCGCGACGGAGCCTTCCGTGGGCCACCGCGTCGGCCCCAACGCCATCATCCAGACCCGCATCGCCCTTACTGACGCCTGTGGCGCCGATCAGGCCCTCGACCTCTTCACTGCGGCGGGATTGCCGGCCTGGTTTGATGCGCCACCTGAAAACATGGTGCCCGCCGAAGCGGTCCACCGGCTCAACAGCACGCTGCTGACGCATCTGGATGGCGCGCTCTTTGAAGCATTGATGGCCGACGCCGGCGCACGCACCGGCCGCTACATTCTGGAAAACCGCATCCCCGCTCTGGCGAGGCTTTTGCTGCAATGCCTGCCGGCGGGGCTTGCGGCGCGGGCGCTGCTCAACGCGATCCGGGCCAATGCCTGGACCTTCGCCGGAAACGCGCGCGTCGCCGTGACGCCCGGCCACCCGGCGATCATCGAGATCCGCGCAAATCCGATTTCCGTGCCCGGATGCCCATGGCATCGGGCGGTCTTCGCGACGCTGTTTGCGAAACTCCTGGGCAAGCCGGTCCACGTCGATCACCGGGCGAGCTTTGACGGCCAGCCCCTTGACCGGTTCTCGGTCCACTGGAACCATTGAGCATCTCGCCCCGCGCATCGCCTGATCAGGCGCAAGCGGCAGGCTGGAGAAAACGCGCACGAATTCAGGCGGTGCTCTCATCGCCGGCTTCGATCGCCGCCGGGGCTGATCTTGACTGTTTTCGGGTGCACTGCAAAAAAAGACCCAATTGACGGTCAGTTTCTAAAAAAATGCAGATGCCGTTCGCCGATCACGCGCTATGTTGTCTGCCGACAGACAAACTGCCGGGCCGGGACCGAGAGGACGCGGGCTGCGGGAAACTCGAATGCCGATCGCGATCCCGCATCGCGGCCTTTTACGGAAGTGACGAATTTGAAACTCTGGAAACAATTGCTCTTGTCGCTGGTCCTGATTGCTGTCGCGTTCGTGACATGGTCGTGGGCCTATCCCGGTGCGCATGACGTTCTGGTCCGCAACGGGCTCGAACGGATTTCACTGTTTCCGCCCGCGGCGGATGCCGCGAAGAACGGTGCCTCCGGGGCGCAGCAGGCAGGCGGCCAGGGCGGCCGCCGCGGCGCGCGCGAGGCGATCGTCGTTGTCGCCCCGGTCGGCGAAGGCCTTGTCAATGACAAGCTGACCGCCATCGGTACCGGCCAGGCCGTCCGCTCGGTCTCGGTGCGCACGCTGGTATCGGGCCAGATCGCCGAGATTCCGGTCCGCCCGGGCAGCAAGGTGGAACGCGGCGACGTGCTGATCCGCCTCGACGCCGCCCAGGAAGAGCTCGCGGTCGAGCGCGCCCGGCTCACCGTCGCCGACGCCAAGGCCAAGGTCGACCGTCTGCAGAGCCTGGTCGCGAGCAGCGCCGTCTCCAGCGTCGAGGCCGACCAGGCGCGCAATGCGCTTTCCACCGCCGAAGTGGCGCTCAAGGAAGCCGAGCTCGATCTCGCCCGCCGCACCGTCACAGCCCCGATCGGCGGATCGCTCGGGATCCTCGCCGTCAATGCCGGCGACTACGTCACCAGCCAGAGCGAGATCGCCAGCATTGACGACCGCAGCCAGATCCTGATCGAGTTTTTCGTGCCCGAGCGCTTTGCCTCCGGCATGGACGTCGGCAAGCAAGTCGTCGCAAGCGCCAGTTCCCGTCCGGGCGAGCGCTTCAGCGGAACGATTTCCGCCGTCGACAACCGCGTTGACGAGGCAAGCCGCACCTTGCGGGTGCGCGCCCAGATCGCCAATCCCGATGACACCTTGCGGGCCGGCATGTCGTTCGAGGTCACCGTCGGCTTCGAGGGCGAGCGCTGGCCCTCCGTCGATCCGCTGGCGATCCAGTGGGATTCCGCCGGCGCCTATGTCTGGAAGGTGGTCGACGGCAAGGGTATGCGCGTCGATGTCGCCATCATTCAGCGCAACTCCGATTCCGTGCTGGTCAAGGCCGAGCTTGAGGCCGGCGACGAGGTGGTGACCGAAGGCGTGCAAAGCGTCCGTCCCGGCGCCGCCGTCAGCATCATCGGCGGCAGCCTGAAACCCGACAGCAGCAGCGAGCCCGCGGGCGCAGGCCAGGAGCCGACAGCCCGGCGATCGGAAACCGGAAAGAACGGCGGAAGCGGCGCATGAGCGATCACAGCGAGGACCTTGTCGAGCCGGGCCAGTCGGCCGGTGAAGCCGAGACTGGCGGCGGCACCGCCCTCATGGTGCGCCGCCCGGTGCTTGCCACCGTGATCAGCCTGCTCATCGTAGTGGCCGGTCTGGCCGGCCTTTACGGCGCCGAAATCCGCGAACTGCCCGATGTCGACCGCCCGGTCATCACCGTGACCACCAATTTCACCGGGGCGTCGCCTGAAACCGTCGACCGCGAACTCACGGCGATCGTCGAGGGGGCGGTGGCGCGGGTCGCCGGTGTCGCCTCGATGTCGTCGACCTCGACGCTCGGCCGCAGCCGCGTCACCATCGAGTTCTCCGACAGCACCGATCTCAATGTCGCGGCTTCCGACGTTCGCGACGCGCTGGGCCGGGTCACCAACAACATGCCCGACAATGCCGACGATCCGCGGATCATCAAGGCCGATGCCAATTCCGATCCGGTGATGCGCCTGGCGGTGACCTCTGACCGCTACAGCGTTCAGGACATGACCATCCTGGTCGAGGACCTGGTGGTCGACCGCCTGGCTGCCGTCCCGGGTGTCGCCGACGTCAATGTCTATGGCGACCGCGAGAAGATCTTCCGCGTCGATGTCGACCAGTCGCGTCTTGCTGCCTTCGGCCTGACGCTGGCCGACCTGCGCAGCGCGCTCGGCAACGTCGCGCTTGACGTTCCCGCCGGATCGCTGACGGCGCAGACCTCCGACATCGTCGTGCGCGCCACCGCCGATGTCACCACGCCCGAAGGCTTCGAGGATCTCTACATCAACGACAAGGTCAGGTTCCGCGACGTCGCCAACGTGACGCTCGGCGCCGATCCCGGCGATTCCGTCCTGCGCGCCAATGGCCGCACCGGCATCGGCATGGGGATCATCCGCCAGTCCGCCTCCAACACGCTTGAAATCTCGCAAGGGGTGCGCGCCGCCACGGAAGCCATTCAGGCGATTCTGCCGGAGGGCGTCGACATCCGGGTGACCAGCGACGATGCCACCTTCATCAGCGGCGCCATCGACGAGGTTCGCTCGACGCTGATCCTCGCGGTGCTCATCGTCATCGCCATCATCTTCCTGTTCCTGCGCGACTGGCGGGCGACCATCATTCCGGCGGTGACGCTGCCGGTGTCGCTGATCGGCGCCTTCGCCGCGATCTGGCTGGCCGGGTTCTCGGTCAACATCCTGACGCTGCTGGCGCTGGTGCTCGCCACCGGCATGGTCGTCGACGACGCCATCGTCGTGCTCGAGAACATCGTCCGCCGGCGCAACGAGGGCATGGGCGTCCGCGCCGCCGCCGTCATCGGCACCCGGGAAGTGTTCTTCGCCGTCATCACCACCACCGCGACGCTCGCGGCCGTGTTCATCCCGATCTCGTTCCTGCCGGGGCAGGCTGGCGGGCTGTTCACCGAATTCGGCTTTGTGCTGGCCTTCACGGTGATGATTTCCAGCGTGGTCGCCCTGACCCTGTGCCCGATGCTGGCCTCCCGCTTGATCAAGCGGCGCGACATGACCACGGCAAATGCCAGGCAGAGCGGCTTCGTGGCCTTCGGCAGCTACTTGTCCCGCGTCTATGCGAGATGGCTGCACCGGGCGCTCGATGCGCCATTGGTGGTCATCGTCATTGCGCTGCTGGCTGCCAGCGCCGCCTTCGCGCTGCTGCCGACCATTCCGCAGGAACTGACCCCGCCCGAAGACCGGGCCGTGGCGATCATCCGGATTTCCGCGCCGCAGGGTGTCAGCCTCGACTTTACCCGTTCCCGGATGACCGAGATCGAGCGCCTCGTGATGCCGCTGCGCGACAGCGGCGAGGTGCAGAACATTTTCGCCATCGCCGGCACCGGCGGTTCTTCCAACAATGGTTTCATGGTGTTGAGCCTTGCGCCCTGGGGCGAGCGGGAGCGATCGCAGGCCGATATCGTCGCCGAACTTAACCGTGCGGTGGCAACCGTTCCGGGTCTGCGCGCCTTCGCCATCCAGCCCAACAGTCTCGGCATTCGTGGCGCCGGCAACGGTCTCCAGTTTGCCTTTGTCGGCAACAGCTACGATGAGCTGGCCGGTGTCGCCCGGCAGATGGTCGACAAGCTGGAACAGGATCCGCGCTTCCGCCAGATCCAGCTCTCCTACGAGACCACCCAGCCGCAGATCTCGGTGCAGATCGACCGCGCGCGCGCCTCTGATCTCGGCGTCAACATCGACGGCCTGGCCGAGGCGCTGCAGGCCCTGCTCGACGGCAGGGAAGTGGCGCAGGTGTTCATCCAGGACCGCTCGTTCCCGGTCAAGCTGATGTCGACCAACAACCCGATCAACGATCCCACCGATCTCGAATCGATCTATCTCAAGGCCGGCGACGGCCGCATCGTGCCGATGTCGACCATTGCCACGCTGACCGAAAGGGCCGTCGCCCCCGATCTGCGCCGCGAAAGCCAGATGCGCTCGGTCTCGATCACCGCCGGGCTGACGCCAGCCTTCGCGCTCGGTGATGCCTGGGCCTCGGCCGTCGAACTTGCCGAGCCACTGATGCCGGGCGGGGTGCGCATCGTCCCGCTCGCCGAAGCGGCGACGCTGGACCAGTCCTCATACGACATGCTGATCACCTTCGGCATCGCCATCATCGTGGTGCTGCTGGTGCTTTCCGCGCAGTTCGAGAGTTTCGTCAGCGCGTTCATCATCATCTCGACGGTGCCGCTCGGCCTCGCCTGCGCCGTCTTTGCCATGGTCATGACCGGCGGATCGCTCAATGTCTACAGCCAGATCGGGCTTGTGCTGTTGGTCGGCGTCATGGCCAAGAACGGCATCCTGATCGTCGAGTTCGCCAACCAGTTGCGCAACAAGGGCATGGATATCCGCTCGGCGATCGAGGAAGCCTCCAACATCCGGCTCCGTCCGGTGATGATGACCATGATCTCGACCGTGCTCGGGTCGGTGCCGCTGCTCCTGGCCTTCGGCGCCGGCGCCGAGGCGCGGATCGCGCTTGGCTGGGTCATCGTCGGCGGTCTCGGCCTGGCGATGGTCGCCACCCTGTTCCTGACCCCGGTGGCCTATCTGCTGCTGGCCCGCTTCGCCACGCCCTCGGCCGAGGAGGAACGGCGGCTCGATGCCGAATTGCGCGAGGCCAGCGAACTGGATGCCCAGAGGCGCGGCCAGGCCGAACTGTCGCCGGGCGAGTGACCGGCGAAGGGCGCATGCGATAGTCGT
>JAHJUC010000221.1 GCA_018829385.1 Alphaproteobacteria bacterium | reverse complement strand
GGAGCCAGCCGGTCATGCATCCTCCGCAAGTTCATTAAGCACATGGCGCAACATTTGCCGGTAATCCGCACCGCTGGTGCAGGCAAGCGAGACAGCCGCCAGATCCTCTTCGACCATTTCGAGACATCCGAGACGGCTGGCGGTCTCCGCATCACCGACGCTCAAGGCGCGCAGGAACGGCACGACCGGAACATCGAACGCAAACGCCCGCTCAAGCGCAGCGGTGGGAACCAGAGGTGCGGGTATCTGCGAAGCCCGCCGGAAGCGCGCCATCACCCCCCGTTCCGGTGCATTGACATGCTTGGAGGCATCATCAAGCAGGGTAATCTGATGGTGGTAACGTCCGAGCCAGGAAGCCTTGCGTCCATTTGTCTCCGACCCGGAAAGAACGCAAAGCGGAGCACCATGATTGCCCGGACGCGACTCCTCGCGGATCAGCTCCTGCAGGCTGGCCCCGGCAATCGTCCTGAGCAATCTCGGTTGCCTTGCCCGCGGACCCGCAATGGCGACAACGCGACTGAAATCTGGAACACCGGTCTCGATCAGCCTCCCGATCGACAGAACGTCCTGATAGCCGATGCTCCACACCGTTCGGCCTTGGTCGACCGGATGGAGCCGATGTATGTGGGCTCCCGCAAGGCCCGAATTACCGTCTGGAGGAAAGAACGCGCCGCGAATACGGTCGCCAAGCCCGGCCGCGATATCCGCCCCGTGAGTCTGGCAAACATGCACTGTCCCGTCGGTCAGGAATGCCACCGCCTTCAAACCCGCCGCAAACACGTCATGCTGACCGGCAAGCACCACCCTGGGATCAGGCGCATGCGGATTATCGGCAGTCACCGTGACGAAGATCGCTTCCGGTACGGCGTCGGGCGCCGGGATGCGGCCGAAAGGGCGCGTCAGGAAAGCAGCCCAGAATCCCTTGGCAAGCAATGCCGCACGCACCTCTGCGGCCGTCGACATGTCCATGATGACCGGATCGGGCTCATGCTGACCGGTTTCGGAGCGGATCACCAATGCCGACAGGCTGCGGCGCGGCCCAAGTGTGATCGATTCGACAACGCCGGAGACCGGTGATGCGAAAACAATCTCCGGATGGGCGCGGTCATGAAAAACCGCCTGGCCGCGCTTGATACGGCTGCCCTGCTCGCAAAGCAGTTTCGGCCGCAGGCCGGGCAGATCAGCACCCAGCAAGGCGATCCGTCCGACAGACGCTCCATTATGGATCGTCTGTTCGGGCAACTGCGTATGCTCAGTTCTGAACCATGGCAACACTTTCCGGCACCACCTTGTTTCATCAGCCTGATTGCCACGAATCGTGCCATTGCATTGATCGCACAACCAGAGCCCCTTTGGACCCATTGTGGAGAAACCCTATCAGGATGAGACCGGATATCCATTGAGCGAGATCAATGCGAGCGCGCGATCCGACGTCATAATCACGGCACAACAAGAGCATCCCGAATTGCCGCAAAGCCCATTTGACTGAACCGCTGGAGGTCTGCCATGTCCTACATCCGTACCCTAATATCCCTGTTGCCACTGGTCTTTGTCGGCATCCCAGCCACCCAGGCGCAGCAAACATCACCCGTCACTGCGATTGTCGAAAGCTGGATGGCCTCGCCGCATGGCGACCGGAAAGCTGAAGCTTTCGTTCACTGGAACAAGGATGGCGCGGTACCAGAGGATTGCGCCACATGTCACTCCTCGCCAGGAATGCTCGATTTCCTCGGCGCTGACGGATCGGCGGCAGGCAAGGTGGATGCCCCGGCATCGATCGGCTCCTCGGTCGATTGCGTCGCCTGCCACAACCAAGCCGCCCATGATCTCAAGCAGATCACCTTCCCGTCGGGCGAAGTCATGACGGAAGCCAGCCCGTCGGCGATCTGCATGGTCTGCCACCAGGGCCGCGCGTCAAGCGACAGTGTCAATGCGGCAATCGCGGGCGCCGAGGACGACACCGTCAACGGCGATCTCGGCTTCATCAATGTGCATTATGCCGCCTCGGCGGCAACCATGTTCGGCGGTTCGGTTCGCGGCGGCTACCAGTATGAGGGCAAGACCTACGCTGAACGGTTTGCACACGTGCCCGACTTCAACACCTGCACCACGTGCCACAATCCCCACACGACCAAGGTTGTCGCCATCGATCAATGCGTGGCCTGCCACAAAGGCGCAGAAACTGTGCGCGACATACGCACCACGCCGGCTGATGTTGATGGAGACGGCAATGCCACAGAGGGCATCGGCGCCGAAATCAGCACCCTGCATGAAAAGCTCGGCGACGCGATCCGGCTCTATGCAAAGGACGTGAGCGGCAAGCCGGTGGCTTATGACAGTCACGCCTATCCCTACTTCTTCAACGACCTGAATGGAAACGGTACGGCAGACCCCGACGAAACCAAGTTCCCCAACAGCTACAAAAGCTGGACCCCGCGCCTGTTGCGCGCTGCCTACAACTACCAGTTCCTGGCCAAGGAGCCCGGTGCCTATGCGCATAATCCGCGCTACGCCATGCAGCTCGCCTATGACAGCCTTGAGGACTTGGCATCCAAGGCCACCGCGGTCGACATGGCCGGCATGACACGGCCCTGATGGAAGCCATCGCCTTGCAATCACCAGCCCGGAACCTGTTTACCGGACTGGTGATTGATCATGACAGTTCGCTGGAAACCGCATCGTGCCGGGT
>JAHJUC010000220.1 GCA_018829385.1 Alphaproteobacteria bacterium | reverse complement strand
GAGCCGGTGTCGAGATACTCGATCAGGCAGGGCCGGGGCATCTCCTTGAGCGCCGAAATCACCGCCTCGCGGCTGGTGACCCGGCGCGCGGCAAGGCCATAGGCGGATGCGACCATTGAAAAGTCCGGCGCCGACGGGCTGACCCCGATCGGGGTGATGTTGGAGCCCGTCATCGAGGTTTCGATCTCCCGGTATCCGGCATTGTTCCAGACTAGGAAGGCCACGTCGGCGCCGCAATCGCGCGCGCTGCCAAGCTCGGCGAGCGTGAACTGGAAACCGCCATCTCCGAGCAGTGCCACCACTGGGCGTCCGGGATGGCCAAGCGCCGCGCCGATGGCCGCCGGCGCGGCATAGCCGAGCGTGCCAAAGCCGGTGGCGGAATTGAACCAGGCGGTTTCCCGCGGGGCCTCGACATACATGTTGCCGGCATAGACCAGCTGGGTCGAATCCCCCACAAGCGTTGCCTCGGGCAAGGCCGCCCAGATCTCCTGCAGCAGGTCGACATGCCCGAGATAGGCTTGGCCGATCTCGGCCCTGGAGTGTTGGCGGGCACTGTTTGCGCGTTCGGTCCCTTCGCCGGAGCGCTGCTGCGTCCACGCGCCGGCGTTGGCGAGCATGTCCTCGATGAAGGCGCCAAGTGCGGCCCTGATCGCCAGGTCCGGCTTCGGACCGCGTGCCAGCTGACTGGCGTCGATGTCCACCCGGATCAGGTTTGCCGGAAGCGCAAAGCCGCCATCCTCGTACATGTCGCAATCGGTTGGCCCGAGTTCCGTTCCAAGCGCCAGCACGAGATCCGAGCCTGCCAGCAATTCGCGGATACAGGCGAGGCTTGGGCTCGCCGGAACGTCAAGCGCATGGCCTGCCATCACGCCGCGGGCATTGGTGGTGCTGATCACCGGCGCGTCGAGCGCTTCGGCAAATCGCCGAACAGCATGGCCAAGCCGGATGGCGCCGCCACCGATCAGGATGACGGGCTTCTGCGCCTCGGCACACATGCGGGCGGCTGCGGTGAGCTCCGCTGGGGAAGGGCGCGGGGGGGTATTGTCTGGCATCCCGAAGGCCTGCTCGGGCGCGGGCAGTTTCATCACGTCGGTCGGGATCTCGATATGGACCGGGCCCGGACGTCCGCTGGTCATGATCGAGAATGCAGTCTGCAGCACCTCGCCAAGCCGAGCGGGGTCCGTGAGCGTATGCGACCACAGCGCCACGCTGCTGGCGAGCGCTGCCTGGTCGGGCAATTCATGCAGGTGTCCGCGTCCCTTGCCCAGTGTCGCGGTGGCGTTGACGCCGGAGATCACCAGCATCGGGATGCTGTCGGCCCGGGCCTGCGCCATGGCGGTCAGCGTGTTGGTCAGGCCCGGCCCGGTGATGACGAAACAGACGCCGGGACGCCCGGTGACGCGGGCGTAGCCGTCGGCCATGAATCCCGCGCCCTGTTCGTGCCGCGGCGTGACATGGCGGATGGAGCTGGCGGCAAGGCCGCGATAGAGCTCGATGGTGTGGACGCCGGGAATGCCGAACACGGTATCGACACCGGCCTGTTCGAGCATGGTCACCAGCGCCTCGCCGACGGTGGGGGATTGAACTGTCATCACAGGCTCTCCACGAAACGCGCGATGCGGTTGCAGGCTTCCAGGACCGATTCGTCCGGCACCGTCAGGCTGAGCCGCACCAGCTTGCCGGCGTTTTCGCCGAAGGACGAGCCGGGCATCACAGCAACGCCGGCCTCGAGCAGCTGCCAGGCAAAGTCCTCGCCGCCAAGTCCGGTTCCGGAGACATCGAGGATGATGAACATGCCGGCCTGTGGACGGAATGCGGTGATGCCGTCGAGCTGTTCGAGCCTGTCGGCAAACAGGCCGGCCCGGCGCTTGTAGGACTCCCGCATCCGCGCCGAGGTCGGCAGGTCCGAATTCAGCGCGAAAGCCGTCATGTCGGCGATGAACGGCTGGTTGCCGAACAGCATGGTCTCGGAAAGCGGCAGCAGTTTTTCGCAGAATTCGTGCGGCCCGACCGCCCAGCCGCTGCGGAATCCCGGCGCTGCATGGGATTTGGAGATGGACGAGACGGCGATCACCCTGTCGGCGAGGTCCGGGTTGTCGAACGGTGAGGCGAAGGCGCCGTCAAACACCAGCTCTTCATAGACCTCGTCGGCAATGATCCAGAGGTCGTGCTTCTTGCAGACCGCGCCGATCTTGGCGATTTCCTCGGTGGTCAGCACCGCGCCTGTCGGATTGTGCGGCGAATTGAGCAGAAGCACCCGGGACCGGGGCGTGATCGCCGCCTCCAGATCGTCCGCGTCAAGCCGGAACCCGTTCTCCGGCCTGAGCCGGACCGATTCCCGGTGCGCGCCGCCCGCGGCAATGACACCTTCGTAGGTCGCATAGAACGGATCGCCGACAAGCACGCCGTCGCCGGGTCCCGTCAGTCCCATCATGGTCGCGAACAAGGCTGTTTGCGTGCCCGGAAAGCACAGCACGTTATTGGAATCGACACCCGGCCGCCGCCGTGCGTAACGGGCGGCTATTGCCTCCAGCAGTTCCGGTTCGCCGCGCCCGCTCGAGTAGCCGGTCCGGCCGGCCAGCATCGACTGGTGGCAGACCTCGAACAGTTGCGGATCGGGCGGCTGGTCCGGCTCGCCGATGGTCAGTTCGATGATGTCTGCGCCTTCCGCCCGCATCGCCCTTGAGCGCTGGTGGATGGCCCATTTCGCTCCGCCGGTATGTGCCAGCCGCTCGGTGATTGCCGCATATTTCATTCTGTTCATTCCCTGAATTCAGCCGGGTCGATGCCGAGCAATGTCGCTGTTGAATCGAGTGCGATCCGGACCACGTCCATGCGGGAGAAATCATCGCCGCCCATGGAGATCTCGATCCACAATCCGTCAAGCAGTGCGTTCAGCACGATCGCATGCCGGCGGATGAGTTGCTGTGAGGCGTCCGTCCCGCGTTCCCGCAGGCATTCGCCGACCAGGTGTTCGATCAGGTCGCGGAAGGCCTGGTAGCCCTCGCGGTGCGCCTCGGCCATTACCGGGTCGGAGTTGACCGTTCCGATGAACGCCGCCCAGATCGACAGGGTCCGCCCGTCGGCCACCGGCGCGGTGACGCTGGCGCGGATCAGGCCGGCAAGCCGGGTGTGGGCCGGACCGTCACCGCATCCGGCCGCTGCCGTTTCGATCAGGTCGGCGATGAATGTCCGGTAGGCTGCCGCGACAAGCCGCTCCTTGTTGTCGAAGTAGCGGCGGATCAGTCCGGGCGTCACGCCGGCGCGGTTGGCGACTTCGCGCACCGTTGCGCCGGCCAATCCCAGTTCTGCAACACTGTCAAGCGTTGCCGCGATCAGGTCGTTCTGCCGGACCGCCTCGGGTTCACGATGAAACGTCCTGCGCGTCATTCCCGCCACACGGGGCGCGTCAGGCAGGTCGGACCGCCTTCGCACGGAATGCACAGCGCATCGGCGGCGAACGCGGTCACCTTGCAACCGGCCTGTTCCATCAGCGCGCGGGTCTTCGGAAAGCCGTCGACCATGACGACTTCGCCGGGCATAAGCGCCAGCACGTTGAGATTGAGCCCGTTGGAAGCCGCGAACTCCTCATCCGGGGCCTCTACAAGCGTGTAGCCGCGCTGCTTGAGCAATTGCCAGAAGGCGACCGGCAGCATCGGCGCGTAGACCAGCGCCAGCCTCTCGTCGAGCGGCGAAATCACTGACATCAGGTGCAGGCAGGCATCCGCGCCGTTGCCGAGCGGAAGGTCGAAGCCGAGCACGCTCACGCCAAGCGGAGCGAGGATTTTGCCCAGCTGCTCGATGCCGGCCTGGTTGGTCCTGACGCCGCGACCGACTGCAAGGGTGGTCTTGTCGACCCAGACGCAGTCGCCGCCCTCGACCGAGCCCGGCGCTTCGATCCGCCCGAAGATCGGAATACCGGCGGCTTCATAGGCACTGGCGTGGAGGTCGGGTTCCGCCATCCGTCCGGGCTTGCCCATCCTGAGAATGACCGCACCCTTGTCCGTGACCAGCGAAGGGTCGTGGGTGAACATCGCATCCGCCAGGCCGTCGCCCTTGTCCGCGATCCAAATGATCTCGGTGCCGCTTGCCGAGACGAGATCGGCGAAGACACCGAACTGTTCGATGGCGCGATTGCCGTCGAAGCCGGCGCCGTAGTGCCAGTCCTCGGCCTTGGCCTGGCGCAGGCTGTCGCCGGGGGCACGCATGATGACCCGCTTGAGCGGGGGAGTCATGGATTGGGATCCGTATGTCATGAAGGGGTCCGTTCTGGGGAAAGCAATTTTTGAAATTATACACTTGATTAATTACTGCGCAAGGGTCACGATTGCCCGGTACCGCTCCATGAGGGGCATCAGAGGAAGCGAATGAGCAGTCGACAATCCGGAGCGAAAACCGGAACCGCATCACCTCCGCCCGCTGTTGAAGTCGCAGGTCTTCACAAGAGATTTGGTGACCTTGAGGTGCTCAAGGGCGTGTCCCTTTCGGCCGCCAATGGCGATGTCGTTGCCATCATCGGCGGATCGGGGTCAGGCAAGTCGACGATGCTCCGCTGCATCAACATGCTCGAGCTTCCGACCAGCGGCGCGATCAGCATCCAGGGCGAGACCATCGAGATGAAGCCCGATCGATGGGGGGGTCTGCAGCCCGCAAATGCGGCACAGCTCCGCCGCATCCGCACCAGGCTTGCCATGGTGTTCCAGAGCTTCAATCTCTGGCAGCACATGACGGTGCTCGGCAATGTCATCGAGGCGCCGGTGCAGGTCATGGGCGTGCCGCGCGACGAAGCCATTGCCCGCGCCGAGAAACTGCTCGAACGTGTCGGCCTATCCGACAAGCGGGACGTTTACCCGGCGTTCCTGTCTGGCGGCCAGCAGCAGCGGGCGGCGATTGCCCGTGCTCTCGCAGTCGAGCCGGAAGTCATGCTGTTTGACGAGCCGACCTCGGCGCTCGATCCGGAACTGGTCGGCGAGGTTCTCGCCGTTATTGCCGATCTGGCGCGCGAAGGCCGCACCATGCTCTTGGTGACCCATGAGATGAAGTTCGCCCGCGAGGTCGCCAATCACGTGGTCTTCCTGGCCGACGGGGTGATCGAGGAGGAAGGTCCGCCGGACATGATCTACAGCGCTCCGAAGTCGGAGCGTCTGAAAAAATTCCTTGCGACCGTTCAATAGTCCAAGGTTCAATGGGCAAAGCCCGAACTCTTCAACAGGGGAAAAACATGAAGAACAAAATCATCACGACAATCGCAGCCCTCGGCATGACGCTTGCCGCCCACGCGGCATCCGCTGAAACCGTGCGCGTCGGCGTCGCCGCCGAACCCTATCCGCCGTTCACCGAGCCCGACGCCGCCGGCAACTGGACCGGTTGGGAAATCGACTTCATGAAGGCGGTCTGCGCCGAAGCCAAGCTCGATTGCGTGGTCACCCCGGTCGCCTGGGACGGCATCATTCCGGCGCTGACCTCGAACAAGATCGACGCCATCGTCGGTTCGATGTCGATCACCGAAGAGCGCCTGAAGACCATCGATTTCTCCGACAAGTACTACAACACCCCGTCGGTGATCGCCACCGCCAAGGGCTCGGGCATCACCCCCGATGCCGCCGGCCTGAAGGACAAGATCATCGGCGTCCAGGTCTCGACCATCCACCAGGATTACGTCACCACCCACTTCGGCGACGTTGCCGCCGAGGTGAAGGAATACCAGACCCAGGACGAGGCCAACCAGGATCTCGCCGCCGGTCGTGTCGACGCCATCATGGCGGATTCGCTGGCGCTTGATGCCTTCGTCAAGTCCGACGCCTGCTGCGAGATTGTCGGCGCCGTCGAGGATGACCCGGCAATCCTCGGTGCCGGCGTGGGCGTTGGCCTGCGCAAGGGCGATGATGCCCTGCGCGAAAAGTTCAACGCGGCGATCGCAGCCATCCGTGAAAACGGCACCTATGCCGAATTCTCGAAGGCCTATTTCGACTTCGACATCTACGGCAAGTAACATGCCCGCACTGGCGCAACGCGCTGTGACCGGCCTGGTGG
>JAHJUC010000219.1 GCA_018829385.1 Alphaproteobacteria bacterium | reverse complement strand
GATCAGCCCCATGAAGGTGAAGAACGGGATCGCCAGCAACGTGTCGTTGCGCATCACGTCGAAGACGCGGTTCATGTTCGCCTGTGCCAGGGGCCAGAACAGCCGGATCTCCGGAGAGATATGGCTCAGTTCAACGCCAACGACGAAGAAGTACATGCCGCCGGCAGCAAGGGTGAAGGCAACCGGGTAGCCAATCAACAACATCGCCATGACGGTGATGAACATGATCGGCGCAAGATTGTGGGCAATAAGATCAAGCATTTTTGCCACCCTTCATTTCAGCGGCTGCCTCGACCTGCGGTGGCATGGAATGATCATGGCCGGCCTCCTCTTCAAGCAGACCGCGGATGATGGCGATGCGCTTGATGATTTCCGATACAGCCTGCGCTGTCAGCAGGATGAAGCCGAGAAGGATGCTAGCCTTGGCCGGCCAGATGATAAGGCCGCCGGCGTTGCTGGACATTTCGCCGGACTGGAACGAGCGCCAGAAGAACGGCCAGGCCAGGTAGGTCATCATCAGGCAGAACGGAAGCAGGAACAGGAAGTGGCCGAACAGGTCGATCCAGTCACGTGTTCGCTTGGAAAGATTGCCGGCCAGGACGTCAATGCGAACATGCTCGTTCTTGCGCAGCGTGTAGCCCGCGGCGAGCATGAAAACCGCGCCGAACAGGTACCACTGGACCTCCAGCCAGGCGTTCGACGACATGTCGAACATTTTTCGGATTGTGGCATTCCCGGCGCTGATCAGCACGGCAGCCAGCACCAGCCAGGACACATTGCGTCCGACAAACTCATTGATCCGGTCGATAAACCGGCTCAATGCCAAAAGACTACCCATATTGCCCTCCTGGCCATTTCACCTCCGTTTCCAAGGAGTGTGATCAACCGTCGTTCCCTTTTTGCACCATCCATATCATTTGCATGATGTTGCGCCAGCCCATATCAGGAAAAAGGCATCCAGCGCAACGAGTGGTGCATTAATTTTACCAGTCGGCCGGATTGCCGATGGTGGCGTTAATCCGTGACTGCGGCTATATCCCTTGTTCCATACAGTAAAAAGAGGTCGATGGTGCTGGCAAACGAGCTGTTTGATATTTCGAACGAAATTGTGCTGGTCACCGGCGGCGGGACCGGAATGGGGCTTGCCATGGCCAAGGCCCTCGCCATCAACGGCGCGAAACTGGTGCTTGCGGGCAATGATCCAGACAGTCTGCAGGCAGGCGTGAACACGATTGCGGCATTGGGCGGCCAAGCCATTTCCGTGCCGATGGACGTGCGTCAGGACGATATGATCCGTGCGGCTTTTGACAGTATCGAGGCGACGCTTGGGCCAGTCGGCGTGCTGATCAACAATGCGGGCATTGCGCATCGCGACAAAGCGACCCACCTTGCGCGAGAGACGCTTCGCAATGTCATGGCCGTCAACGTGGAGGGCGCGTTCATGGTCGCGCAGGAGGCTGCCCGGCGCATGATTCGCGACGGGCGCGGCGGATCGATCATCAACATCTCGAGCGTTTTGTCTGAAATGGCGCAGCGCCAGGTGTCAGCCTATGGCGCATCCAAGGCCGCGGTCAGCCAGATGACGCGTTGCCTGGCGCTTGAATGGGCCAAGCATGGAATCAGGGTCAATGAAATCCGGCCAGGCTGGTTTGAAACCGATCTGACGGCTCCCTTTCTCAAGGGGCCGGGAGCCGGTGTCATGGCCGGCCAGAACCCGACAGGGCGGCTTGGCGACATGCATGATCTGGATGGTGTCGTGCTGCTGCTTGCGTCCAAGGCGAGCGCTTACATGACCGGCAGCTCGATCACGGTTGACGGCGGCCATTCGATCGGGCGCTGAATCGGTCGTGCCGCACCCTGCCAGCGACAGATAATTTCGTTTCATGCCGATTGCCAACCATCTGATTGCGCAGTCAGGCATGAGGTATGAAATCGATTGACCGGCGCTCCGACTGGCCCAAATATCATGAAAAGGACCACGGATTGGGAGAGCGTCCGTGGTCGGTTCCGGATCAGTTCCGATCCGGGCCGGGATGGTTTGAGGAGACCGTAATGACAGCGCATGATGTTTCGCTCGACGACAAGTTTGACCTGACCAGGGACCGGATTTTCGTCACCGGATCACAAGCTGTCGTTCGTTTGCTGATGATGCAGCAGGAGCGGGACCGTCTCGCCGGCCTCAACACCGCGGGTTTTGTTTCCGGCTATCGAGGGTCGCCACTGGGTGGTCTCGACCAGCAGATCATGCGCGCTCAAAGGCCTCTGTCGAAACACAACATCGTTTTTCAGCCGGGGCTGAATGAAGAGCTGGCTGCAACCGCTTGCTGGGGCACGCAGCAATCGGGCCTGGACGGAACCGGCAAATATGACGGCGTGTTTGCCCTCTGGTACGGCAAGGGACCGGGCGTGGACCGTTCGGGCGACGTGTTC
>JAHJUC010000218.1 GCA_018829385.1 Alphaproteobacteria bacterium | reverse complement strand
GTACAGGATCCGCTTGTCCACCGAGATGATGAAGCCGGGAACCGGACAGGCCGCGACGACGGTTCTGGAATTGAACTTGCTGAACCGGTCGCGCAAGCGCTCGTGCTGCTCCAGCACCCGGTGCATGATCGAGGCCCGAAGATAGGAACTCAGGCCGTTTTCACCGGTCTTGATGTCATTGAGCCTGGACACATAGTCCGCCACCGAGATCCCGTCGGACCTGGTCACGGTCTCCAGCGCCTTCCAGAACACCCCTTCCAGGCGGAAGCCCCGGCGCTTGCCGCCGGAGTTGATCGCCCTGAAATGTGGCTTGAACGGGTCTGGATCGGACGTCATGGCATGCCTTCTTCAAAGAGCGTTTATCGCTCTGTCAGGGCCTCGTAGCGCGCTTTGCTGAGTGGTTTGATGAGATAGTCGAGCACTGATTTTTCGCCGGTGAGGATTTCCACCGACGCAATCATCCCGGGCCGGATGGCGTGCTTGACGTCGCCCTTGCCGAGCTGGAAGTCTCCGGTCTGGACCAGCACCTGGTAATAGGTCTCGCCGGTTTCCGGATTGACGATGCTGTCGGCCGATACGTTCGAGACCTTGCCCTCAAGCCCGCCATAGATCGAGAAATCATAGGCCGTCAGCTTGACCAGCGCCTTCTGTCCCGGCTGCACGAAGGCCACGTCCTTGGGCGAGATCCGCGCCTCGACCAGGAGCGTGTCGGTCACCGGCACGACCCCGGCAACCACCGAACCGGGCTGCAGGAAGGCGCCGATGGTGTTGACTTCCATCGTGTTGACGATGCCGTCGACCGGCGAGACGATGTCGGTGCGGCGAACCCTGTCCTGCGCCCCGGTCAGCGTCGCCTCGAGCACGCTGACATCGGCCAGCGTGTCGCCGAGTTCGCGCCGGGCTTCCTGCTTGAACTGCGAATCCAGTTCCTGCACCTGCAGCTCAGCCTCGCGCAGCGCGCTTTCGAGCCGCTTGAGGCTCTGGTTGACGTTTTCCCGCTGGCCCTGCTGCTGGGCGATCTCGCGGTCGAGCCGCAACAGGTCGATTTCCGGATGCAGCCTGCGTTCCACCAGCGGCGCGATCTTGTCGCGCTCGTTGCGCATCGCCTGCAGCACCAGGTCGGTCTGCTCGATATTGGAACGGGTCTCGCCGATCTCGTCGATCCGCTGCTGTTTTCTCGCTTCCAGCACCTGCAGCTTGTTGACATAGTTCTCGCGCCGCGCCTCAAGCAGGCTGGCCTCGTTGTCACAGATGCCCTGCGATACCCGCCTGGTCTGCTCGGGGCAGACGAAATCGGTATCGAGCAGATCGTCGATTTCCAGTTCCAGCCGTGCGATCCGCGCCTGCAGCGCATCGTAGCGGGCCTGGGATTCGCCCAGCGACGCCAGGTTGCCGGAGCTGTCGAGCCGGATCAGCAGGTCGCCCTTCTTGACCAGCTGGCCGATCGTCACGGCGATCTCCTGCACCACGCCGGGTTCGCTTGACTGCACCACTTGCGTCTTGGACAGCGGAATCACCTTGCCGTCGCCGCGCGAGATCTCGTCGACCCGCGCCCACGCGGCCCAGGCCACGAAGCTGACAACCAGCGACAGGCAGACCCAGACGATGTAGCGCGACATGACCGGCGGTGTGTCCTGCTCCATCGCGCGCATCACTGGATCCCGTTCGATTTGCGTTGCAGCGCCGCGATCACCTGGTCCTTCGGGCCATCGGCGATCAGCCTGCCGTTCTCGATGACGATCAGCCGGTCGATCAGGTCGAGCATGCTGTAGCGGTGCGTCGAAAGCACCAGCGTCACCTCCGGCGCGATCGCCTGGCGCAGGCAGCCGATCAGGTGCCGTTCGCTGGCCAGGTCCATGGCGCCCGAGGGCTCGTCCAGGAAGATGACCTTCGGAGAGGCCAGCAGCAGCCGGGCAATGGCGACGGACTGCTTCTGGCCGGCCGAGAGATTGCCGCCGTTCTCGCCGACCTGCATGTCGAAGCCGCGCGGATGCCGGGCGACGAAGGATTCGATGCCGACCTTGCGGGAAACCTCGATC
>JAHJUC010000217.1 GCA_018829385.1 Alphaproteobacteria bacterium | reverse complement strand
TACGAGCTTGCCATTGACCGCAACAATGTCGATGCCATGTTCAACATGGCCAAGATGTATGAACATGGCGATGCCGTTCAGCTGGACAAGGCCAGGGCCCTGGAGCTCTACCGAAAGGCTGCCGCGCTCGGCGACGCGGATGCCGCCGACAATGCCAGACGTCTGGAAGCCGCCGGTATCACCAGGTAATCACCAGGAATGCGCACATAAGCCGTGTCCGGGCTTTCGGCTGAGGAAATGATGGGCGGAAGAGCCGGGTTTGACCTGCCGGGGCAGTTGCAGACCGCTGGCCGCTCTAGATCCGCGACAGCGTCCAGCCGACGATGTCCTGCACCACGCTCTCGAAGGCCCGGTCGAGCGATTGCACGTAAGCCGCGTTGCCGCTGCCGGTAACCGGCGTCGTTGCGCCAAACACCTTCTGCGCCACCACCACGCCGTTGCGGTCATTGAGGATCTTGACCGAGAGCTCGACAACCGCGCGCTCGCCCGCATCGGCCTTGATCTCGAAAGCGCGGATGGCGGTGAGGATCTTGTAGTCGATCGCCAGCCCGTCGCCGGGCCTGCCGACGCCGCCGACCTGCCCCGAATTCTCGAACGCCTGAACCAGCTTGTCCTGGACGATGTTGGGCAGCCGGTCCGACCATTGCGACTTGGCCAGGTACTGGATCGCCGACGGCGTCGGCCGTATGACGATCTGCTCGCTGTCGAGCGCCTTGAGCGCGCTGGGTTCGTTGATCAGGATCTGCCTGTTGCGGGCGCTCTGGCCTGTGACCGCCGGTGCCCCGGACAATCCGTAGGTGTCAGGCGGCGGAGCCGAGACAAGCCCGCCGGCGCAGCCCGACAGGACCGTGGCCAACGCCATTGCAACAATCCACCGACCCGCTTTCACGCCTACACCACTCCTGCGGCCGCACCCGGCCCATTAGCCAATCGTTAACCTATGTCTTCCGGCTCCAGAAAGAAAGTCTTAGCGCCGGGTTCTCCCGTCATATTGCTTGACCGTCTCGCCGCCGAAGATCAGCCGCTGCGGATCCTGCTCGATCGTGGTGATCGAGCGCTCGATCCGCTGGATCGAGCGGCGCGCGTCGTTGACCAGCGCCTCGACATTGCGCAGCCCCGAGCCCGAGAACCGCTGCAGATTGTCGGCGATCGGCCCGACGCGGGCATTGAGCGTGTCGGCCACGTCGCGGAACGACTTGAGCGTTGCCTGGGCATCGGCAATCAGCGTCGAGGCGTCGCCTTCCCCAAGGAAACCGTCAAGCTTGGCCAGAACCCCGTCGACCCGCGTCGAGGCGGCATTGAGCCGCGCGCTCATTTCCTTCACGTCGGTGATGATCTGGTCGTAATCCTCTTTCCGGGCGCTGAAGGTCTCGACCACGCCGCGCGCGTCGGCGAGCGCCTTGCGCGCATCGGCGCTGGCAAGCGCGATATCGTCCATGGACTGGCCCACCTTGGCCGGGTCGACCGCGGAGATGACCTTGTCGACCTTCTCGAGCGAGGCGCCGGCATCGGCGGCAAATGTCTTGAGCGAATCCGCCGCCTGGCTGAAACTCTCGAGCGTGTTGGTGATCTCGCCCGAGGCACTGGCGACATCCGCCGTCACCTTGTCGACATTGGCGAGAATCCGGTCGATCTTCTTGGTGTCGACCGAGTTGAGCAGGTTCTCCGCCGAGGTGAGTGCTGTGTCGATCCGGCCCGAGAGCGATTTCACCGTTTCCGAAAGGCTCGCCACGCTCTTGAGAAAATCGTCGATGCCGTCGGCATTGTCGCGCAGCGCGGCGGTGAAGACTTCGGTGTTCTTCAGGGTCTCGGTCAGCGGCGAGCGTGCATCCTTGATGAAGCCCTCGACCTCGCCGATCACCCGGTTGGCCCGGTTGAGAATGTCATCGGCGGTGGCCAGCAGGTTGGTCACGCCCGACGGATCGGCGTCGATGACGGCGATCTGCTCGAGTTCGCGCGCCCGCGTCAGGATATTCGGGTTGGAGGGCGAACCGCCCTGCAACTCGATATAGGCCGATCCGGTCAGTCCCTGGATCTCGAGCGCGGCGCGGGTGTCGGTGTAAACCGGCGCGTCGGCCCGTATGGAGGTTTCGGCGATGACGAAATCCGGGCTGTCGGGATCGATGCTGATGTTGCGGATCACGCCGTAGGGAATGCCGTTGAACCGGACCGGGGAGCCGTTCGACAGGCCGTTGGCGGAGCCGGGAATGCGCACGATCAGCGGCACGGTTTCGCCGGTGCTTCCGTAACGCGCCATCCAGTAGACGAAGCCGAACGCCGACAGCATCACCACAAGGGTGAAGAAGCCGACAATGGCGTAGTTGGCCCGCGTTTCCATCAGATCGTTTCGCTTTCCTGGCCGCCTGGAAGCTGCGTGCCGGTGACTTGCTGCTGTATTGTCTCTTGCTGCGGCTTGCGGTCAGGGATCAGTCGCGCCCGCTTGCCCTTGAAGTAGGACTGAACCCACGGGTCGTCAAACGAAAGCATGTCCTCGATCGTTCCTTCCACAAGCACCCGCTTCTGGCCCAGCACGGCAATGCGGTCGCACACCGAGAACAGGCTGTCGAGATCATGGGTCACCATGTAGACCGTCAGGCCCAGCGTATCACGCAACTGCGCGATGAGCTCATCAAACTCCGCCGCGCCGATCGGATCAAGCCCCGATGTCGGCTCATCCAGAAAAACCAGGTCCGGATCGAGCGCCAGGGCCCGCGCGAGCGCCGCCCGCTTGATCATCCCGCCCGACAGTTCGGACGGATACTTGTCCGCCGCATCCGGCGAAAGCCCGACCATCGCCACCTTGAGCTCGGCCAGTTCGTCCATCAGCGGCTGCGGCAGATCGAGATATTCGCGCATCGGCACCTGGATGTTCTCGCGCACCGTCAGCGCCGAAAACAGCGCCCCGTGCTGGAACAACACGCCCAGCCGCATGTCGAGCTCGATCTTCTTGGCCTCGTCAACCGTGTCGTAGTCCTCGCCAAGAATCCGGATCACCCCGCTCTGGCGCGGGATCAGCCGCAGGATCGAGCGCATCAGCACCGACTTGCCAGTGCCGGACCCGCCGACAAAGCCCAGGATCTCGCCGCGATAGACATCGAGATCGAGATGGTCGAGCACCACGTTGCGGCCGAAGGCGACGGTGACGTCATGCGCCGACAGGATGACTTCGCGCTTGCTCGGATCGGTCTGGATGCTGGGGGTCATCTGATCGGCCTCAGAAGTCGATGGCGGCGTAGAACATGGCGAACAGGCCGTCGACGAGGATCACCACGAAGATCGACTTGACCACCGAGGCGGTGACCCGCTGGCCGAGCGATTCCGCGCTGCCGCCGACCTTCATGCCCTCGACCGCGGCGACGATGCCGATGATCAGCGCCATAAAAGGTGCCTTGATCATGCCCGAGCTGACGGTCGACATGTCGATCGCCTCGCGCAGCCGTGTGATGAACACGTCCGGCGTGATCCCCGAATAGCTCCAGGCCACCGCGGCCGCGCCCGCAAGGGCTGCGAAGTTGGCCACCACCGTCAGCAGCGGCAGCACCACTGTCAGCGCCACCAGGCGCGGAAACACCAGCACGCCGACCGGGCTCAGCCCCATCACCTTGAGCGCGTCGACCTCCTCGCGCATCTTCATCGAGCCGATCTCGGCGGTGATCGCGCTGCCCGAGCGGCCGGCAATCATGATCGCGGTCAGCAGCACCCCGATCTCGCGCAACTGCAGGATGCCGACCAGGTCGACGACGAACAGTTCGGCGGCGAAAGCCCGCAGCTGGAACGCGCCCTGCTGGGCGATGATGGCGCCGATGAGGAAGCTCATCAGCATGATGATCGGCACGGCGCGAACGCCCATCCGGTCGATATGGGTGACGATTGCCGCCGGAGAAATGCCCGCCGAGCGGTTGAGCTTGAGCTGCGCGCCGCGGACGGCCGACCCGAGGATGTAGAGCGAGGCGATGAAATCGTCGTAGAGTTCATAGAGCGTCTCGCCGACGGGGGCGAAAATGCGCTCGAATCGCGGCGGCCGTTGCGCCCGCTCCGCCGCGGGCTGATCGACCAGGTCCGGGATCGCCTCGATCAGTTCGGCCACCGGCACCGACGCCCCGCTCAACCGCACATCGGCGCCGCGCGACCGGGCGGCAAGCATGGTCTTGCGCACCAGCCAGGCGCCGGCGGTGTCGAAATTTCCCAGTTCGCTCAGATCGATTTCCAGCGGCTTGCCGGACAGGTTGTTCTGGATTTCCAGCAATTTGCCGCAGACGCCGGAGATCGCCGCATGCCGCCAGTCGCCGGCAAGAACAAGCCGCTCCGCCCCGGAGGAGACCTGGTGTTCGATCCGCGCCGGACGGTCTTTCGCATCCCCCGGCCGGGCATCGGCCCTTGTATCTTTTTGCTGTTTGGTCAACATGCCTCACACATAGCGGCTCGTTCCCGACCTGTCACCGGATAGCCTTGGGAATAGCGCCAGTCTTGCCCGTCCATCGACCCTTTTTTACG
>JAHJUC010000216.1 GCA_018829385.1 Alphaproteobacteria bacterium | reverse complement strand
GCCATCGACATGGGCGGCGGCACCACCACGATCTCGGTGTTTTCCGAAGGCAAGCTGGTCTACGCCGACGCGATTGCGCTGGGCGGCCAGCATGTGACCATGGATCTCGCCCGCGGCCTGTCGACCCGGCTTGACGATGCCGAGCGCATCAAGGTGGTGCACGGTTCGGCGCTGCCGCAGGCGGGCGAGGATCGTGACGTGATCTCGATCCCGCCATTTGGCGAGGACGAGCGCGACCTGCCGACCCACGTGCCGCGCGGGCTCGTCTCGCGCATCGTGCGCGCCCGGGTCGAGGAGACACTGGAAATGCTGCGCGACCGGATCCAGCAATCGGGCTACGGCTCGCTTGTCGGCAAGCGCGTGGTGCTGACCGGCGGCGCCAGCCAGATGACCGGACTGGCCGAATCCGCCCGGCGGATCCTGGCGCGCAATGTCCGCATCGGACGGCCGCTGGGGGTCTCGGGGCTTCCGGCTTCGGCGAAGGGGCCGACATTTTCGACTGCGGTGGGCCTGATGATCTATCCCCAGGTCGCCCATCTTGAATCACACGGCGCGGGCGAGGGCGGCTTTGCCGCCATGGCCGGCGCAGGCGGCCGCCTGTCCCGCATGGGACAGTGGCTCAAAGAGAGTTTTTGAATTCACAGAATTGGCCGACGCGGCGGTGCGGGCCATGCCAAAGGAAGGAACGGGTGCCATGACCATCAATTTGCAGAAGCCGGACATCACCGAGCTGAAGCCCCGCATCACGGTGTTCGGGGTCGGCGGCGGCGGCGGTAACGCCGTCAACAACATGATCAATGCAGGGCTGCAGGGCGTCGATTTCGTCGTCGCCAACACCGATGCCCAGGCGCTGACGATGTCGAAAGCCGATCGTCTGGTTCAGCTCGGGGTGGCCGTCACCGAGGGTCTCGGCGCGGGTTCGCAGCCGGAAGTCGGCCGCGCGGCAGCGGAAGAGTGCATCGACGAGATCATCGATCACCTCAACGGCACCCACATGTGCTTCGTCACCGCCGGCATGGGCGGCGGCACCGGCACCGGGGCTGCGCCCGTGGTTGCCCAGGCCGCCCGCAACAAGGGCATCCTGACCGTCGGCGTGGTCACAAAGCCGTTCCACTTCGAAGGCCAGCGCCGCATGCGGCTGGCCGAATCGGGTATCGAGGAGTTGCAGAAATGCGTCGATACGCTGATCGTCATCCCGAACCAGAACCTGTTCCGCATCGCCAATGACAAGACCACCTTCGCCGACGCCTTCGCGATGGCCGACCAGGTGCTCTATTCGGGCGTTGCCTGCATCACCGACCTGATGGTCAAGGAAGGCCTGATCAATCTCGACTTCGCCGACGTGCGTTCGGTGATGCGCGAGATGGGCCGCGCCATGATGGGCACCGGCGAAGCTTCGGGCGAAGGCCGCGCAATGGCTGCCGCCGAAGCCGCGATCGCCAATCCGCTGCTCGACGAGACCACGATGAAGGGCGCGCAGGGCCTCTTGATCTCGATCACCGGCGGCCGCGACATGACCCTGTTCGAAGTCGACGAAGCCGCGACCCGCATCCGCGAGGAAGTCGACGCCGATGCCAACATCATCCTCGGCGCAACCTTCGACGAGGCACTCGAAGGCCTGATCCGGGTTTCGGTTGTCGCCACCGGCATCGACCGGGTCGAGGGTGCCGAACAGCGTCCGATCATCACGGCATCGCGCCCCGCGGCCCGTCCGGCGGCAAGCGCCCAGCCGCAGGCGGCGGCCCGTCCGGCTCAGCCTGCACCCCAGCCCGCAGTTCAGGCCTCCGCCGATCCGGTGGCCGACACCATCCTGTCGGCGGAAGTCGATCTGGAGCGTGAACTGGATATCGCCAGTGAAATCGAGCTTGCAGCGCATGCCCAGGCGGCAAAGCCCGCGCCTGTCGCCCAGCCCGGCTTCCAGCCGCAAAGCCGGATCTTCGCCGGTGCCGCCGATGCCGCCGCCCCGCAGCAGCCGCCCATGGCTCAGCCGCAGCCGGCCATGAGCGCACCGCAGCGTCCTGCCGCACCGGTTGCCCCGCAGCCGCCGATGCAGGCCGCGCCGGAAATGCAGATGGAGCCGCATGCGACCCGGATGCCGCGCGTCGAGGACTTCCCCCCGGTGGTAAAAGCCGAGATGGAACATCGCGCCGCGCCGCAGGGCCATGCCGACGAGCGCGGCCCGATGGGCCTGCTCAAGCGGATCTCGAGCACGCTCGGCCGCCGCGACGAGGACGATGCCGCGCACGCTGCCCCGGCCGCCCATGCGCCGCAGGTTCGCCGTCCGCTGTCGCCCGAGGCCAGCGTCTATGCGCCGCGCCGCGGACAGCTCGACGACCAGGGCCGGATGACGCCGCAGATGCGCTCTGCCCAGGAAGACGAGCAGCTGGAAATTCCGGCATTCCTTCGCCGCCAGGCCAAGTGAGGCGGTAACCGGCTGTTACACGACATCGACATGGCGGCCATCCGGCCGCCATGTCCATTTTTAACTCTTTGTTTAGCGTGAGGTTTTGAATTCTTCTCAGTGTTACGGCTTCGTAACAGATGGAAAAAAAGCGTGATTTGGAAACTCGGGTCCATCGCCGTATCTTGCCCCGCAACAACAAGGGGTTGGGGTAGTCGTCCGCACTGGGGAAGCGCGGGATTGCTCCTGACGATTGGGGACATCGCGGTCTTTGCAGACCGTGCCAGATATTGCGGGAAACGGCGAACCTTATGAGTAGTGATGTAGTAGGACTGCAGACCACAATTTCGAGGTCGATCTCGCTCTCTGGCATCGGTGTCCATTCCGGTGAAAACGTCTCGATCTCCTTTCATCCCGCAGACCCCGACAACGGCATTGTCTTCAACCGCCAGCTTCCTTCCGGCGACGTCGTCAGCGTTCGCGCGGTGTCCTCGCAGGTCGGCTCCACCGATCTGTGCACGCTTCTGGGCAAGGCTCCCGACCGCTCGATCGCCACGGTCGAGCACCTGATGGCCGCTCTCTATGCGCTCGGCGTCGACAATATCAGCATCGATCTGGATGGTGGCGAAGTGCCGATCATGGACGGCAGCGCCGCCGTGTTCATCGACGCGCTCGACACCGCGGGCCTGGTCAATCATTCGGTCAAGCGCCGCTACATCCGCGTGATCAAGCCTGTGCGCATCGAAATGGGCGGATCCTGGGCAGAATTCAGCCAGCACAACGGCACCCGTTTCGAGATCGACATCGATTTCGAAACGCCGCTGATCGGCCGCCAGTCCTGGAAGGGCGAAGTCACCGCCGACACGTTCCGCCGCGAACTCGCCCGCGCCCGCACCTTCGGTTTCATGCGCGATGTCGAGCGGCTGTGGGCCTCGGGCCATGCGCTCGGGTCGTCGCTCGAAAACTCCGTGGTGATCGGCGATGACGACAAGGTCATCAATGTCGAAGGCCTGCGCTACCGCGACGAGTTCGTGCGCCACAAGACGCTTGATGCCGTGGGCGATCTGGCGCTGGCCGGTGCGCAGTTCATCGGCTGCTACCGCAGCTATCGCGGCGGCCACAAGCTCAATGCCCTGGCATTGCGGGCGCTGCTGGCCGACCAGTCTGCCTATGAGGTGGTGGAAGCGCCGGCGCGCCGTGACACGGTTCGCCATGGTGAACTGGTGGCGGTCAATGCCGCGGTGTTCGCTCCCTGGGCGCTTTAACCTCTCTAACAGGTTTTCCTGTCACCTTCGGGCTCTAAACTCGTGATATTGAAGCGGATCGCTGCCACAAAATTGCGGCAAAGCTTCTTCATGACGTTGCGAAGTTCGGGCATTTCCGGATAGAAACGCTGGTCTGGTTCTGCGGTCTGTTTGTTTCCGCGGCTGTTGAGAGGTTTGCAGGATGGTTACTTCGGTCAAGGGCGGGCGCGGGCGCGCGTTTCGAGTT
>JAHJUC010000215.1 GCA_018829385.1 Alphaproteobacteria bacterium | reverse complement strand
GGCCCAGGAGAAACCGGCCATGACGATCGGGTTGTTGCCGTCCTTGGCGAAGCGGCGGAGCGCCTGCTCGCGCTGCGCGTCATTGGCGATTTCGAAATCGCGGTATTCAATCCCGGTTTCGGTCTTGAACTTCTCGGCGCCACCATAGGCAGCCTCATTGAAGGATTTGTCGAACTTGCCGCCGAGGTCATAGATGATTGCCGGCTTGATGTCGGCGGCCATGGCGGTCGCCGACATGGCGGCCATAGCGAGGAAGCTCAAAAGCGTGCGTTTCATGATGTGCAGCCCTGTAGGTTACTTGTTGATCTTGTTGTTCCTCCCGCATGCCCCTTCGGGCAGACCTGCGGAAACAGCCGGCCGTTGATGGCCGGAAGCGCATATCCTTGCATGGCTTTTGAGAAAAATCCAACGCCGATTTCAGTCGATCCCGGATAACGCAAACTCACCTTGCGGAAGCTTTGCGGCCGGCCAGGACGCCCGGGCTTCAGCCGGTCGCGGGGAAGCGGACGCCGGTGCCCTTGAGAACGGACTGGGTGCCGGGATTTCGGGCGGCATGCTGCTGGTGACTGGCTTCGGCGTAGTAGAACGCCTCAAGCGGAGCGATCGCGGTGACGATCCTGCCGGTATGGCCGGCCTGCTTGAGCGCCGCCTGATAGGCATCGCGGGCCTGTTCGGCCTGCAAGGCCTGCCGGTCGCCGGTGGTGAAGATCGCCGAGCGGAAAAAGGTGCCGATGTCATTGCCCTGGCGCATGGCCTGGGTCGGATCATGGCGTTCGAAAAAGACCCGCAGCAGCGCCTCGTAGCCGATCACCGAGGGGTCAAACACCACCATGACCGTTTCCGCGTGGCCGGTCAGGCTCGACAGGACTTCCTGGTAGGTGGGGTTGGGGGTGAAGCCGCCGGCATAGCCGACCGCGGTGACATGGACGCCGGGCAAGGACCAGAACAGCTGCTCTGCGCTGGAAAACCGGCCCATGGCGAAACAGGCGATCTCGAGACCATCGGCAAAGGGCGGCTTCAGCGGCCGGCCATTGACGAAGTGGGCGGGTGCTGTCTCGACCGGCTCGGCGCGGCCCGCCAGCGCTTCCGCGGCGGTCGGCATCGTGGTCTTGCGCTGGAACATCTCGACAAGAAACATGGCTCTTCCTTCGCCTGCCCGGCTTGCCTCACCGGATCAATCCCGATCCGGTGCGAGGACCCGGCTTGGTCACACCGGCCCCGCGAGTATGCACCGGGCGGGCCGCAGGCGACAACTGCCCCGATCGCCGCATCGCCACCCCCGATCCCCGGGCCGGCATGCCCATAGCCGTCAGGCCGCAAACCGGCCCGCGGGCCTGGCGCGGCGATAGCCTGCAAGGTAGAACAGCAGTGAAAAGGCCAGGAACACGGCGCTCGACGGCTGCTGCAGCGCCCATTGCAAGCCCGTTTCCCAGGCCGGGCCCGGCAGGTGCCGGGCGACCAGGTCCTGCAGGAACGCCAGCGTGTCGGGGCTGCTGGATGTCCAGGCGGCAATCAGCGGCGTCAGCACCAGTTCGCCGGCGGCAACCGACTGAATGGCGTCGACCAGCCCGGCCAGCACCGCGAACACCAGGAAAATCAAGCTCAGCACCCGCGCGACAAATCGCATCTCGTCCTCCGGCGGGTCGCTTCGCCGAAATCGCATCGTACGCCGGCATCGCAACCCAGACCCGTGACATAGAGGCCTGAAAACCATCATGCAATGGCTAGTTCTTCGCCTGCGCCCCGTCCGCCCCGATTATTGTCGCAACAACCGGCAAATAGCGGTTGCCAAGAGGAGCGTCTTGACTATAGTGCCGCCCGATCCGGACCGGGAATATTGGTGCTTGCACACCGAGAACCGCGGCAGGGCGACCGCCTTGACAGCGGGCGGCATGGCCGGGTACTTGCCCGTCAGACGGATATGCGGAGAGGTGGCCGAGTGGTCGAAGGCGCACGCCTGGAAAGTGTGTAGGCGGGGAACCGTCTCGAGGGTTCGAATCCCTCTCTCTCCGCCAT
>JAHJUC010000214.1 GCA_018829385.1 Alphaproteobacteria bacterium | reverse complement strand
TTTCCGGTCCAGATCGATGCCGTTGAGAACATCGGCCGCTTCAAGATCGTCAGGGCCAATCTTCAGGGCCACGCCATCAATGCCCTGCTCAAGGAACACGAGAACGTTCCCGCCGATCCGACGCTGAATTTCGAAACGGCCCGGATCAATGTCTACGAGAATTCCCACCTGGTAAGAGCGGGAGCCTGAGGATGGACAAACCCTACAACAACAAGGCCTGGTTTTTCGTCATTCCGGTTTTCGTCCTGGTGGCGCTCAGCGCCATCATTCCGATCATGACGGTGATCAACTATTCGTTCCAGGACACGTTCGGCAACAACCAGTTCTTCTGGGCGGGAACCGAGTGGTTCCAGGATGTGCTGAGTTCCGACCGTTTCTGGGATGCGCTCGCGCGCAACCTGCTGTTTTCATTCATCATCCTGTCGATCGAAATCCCGCTCGGGATTGCGATTGCGCTGACCATGCCGAAGAAGGGCATCTGGGTTCCCGTCTGTCTGGTGCTGATGGCCCTGCCTCTGCTGATCCCGTGGAACGTGGTCGGCACCATCTGGCAGATCTTCGGCCGCGCCGATATCGGCCTGCTCGGACACACGATCGAGCAGCTCGGGTTTGAATACAATTATGCCAGCAACGTGCTGCACGCCTGGCTGACCATCATCCTGATGGATGTCTGGCACTGGACCAGCCTTGTCGTGCTGTTGTGCTATGCCGGCCTGGTTTCGATCCCTGAAGCCTATTACCAGGCCGCGAAAATCGACGGCGCGTCGAAATGGTCGGTCTTCCGCTACATCCAGCTGCCGAAGATCCGCGGCGTGCTGATCATCGCCTTCCTGCTCCGGTTCATGGATTCCTTCATGATCTACACCGAGCCGTTCGTTCTGACCGGCGGCGGACCGGGCAATTCCACCACCTTCATGTCGATCGACCTTGTGAAGCAGGCAATCGGGCAGTTTGACCTCGGTCCGGCGGCGGCAATGTCGCTGGTCTACCAGCTCATCGTTCTCACCGTTTGCTACGTCTTCTTCACGGTCATGAGCAATGTCGGTGTCGATAAACCGGATGCGAGGGTGGAAGACTAATGAGCAGTCAGACAAACCCCATGGACGCAAACGAGGCTCGGATGAACCAGCGCGCAAACGTCATCGACACGAGCAATGTGCGGGCCAGCAATCGCTTTGCCAAGAAGAGCGTCACGCGCTGGCTCGTGCCCGGCCTCTACATCTTTTTCCTGATGCTGCCGATCTACTGGCTCATCAACATGAGCTTCAAGACCAACCAGGAAATCCTGTCGACGTTCACGCTGTTCCCGGCCGAGCCGACGCTGCACAATTACACCGTGATCTTCACCGACGAGTCCTGGTATTCGGGCTACATCAACTCGCTGATCTATGTCGGCATGAACACGGTGATCTCGATCTGCGCGGCGCTGCCGGCTGCCTACGCCTTCTCGCGTTACCGCTTTCTCGGCGACAAGCACATGTTCTTCTGGCTGCTGTCCAACCGCATGGCGCCGGCCGCGGTGTTCGTGCTGCCGTTCTTCCAGCTCTATTCGGCGTTTGGCCTGATCGACACGCACATCGCCGTGGCCCTTGCCCACTGCCTGTTCAACGTGCCGCTGGCGGTCTGGATCCTTGAGGGCTTCATGTCCGGCGTGCCCAAGGAGATCGACGAGACCGCCTATATCGATGGCTATTCGTTCCCGAAGTTCTTCGTCAAGATCTTCATGCCGCTGATCGCATCGGGCATCGGCGTCGCCGCCTTCTTCTGCTTCATGTTCTCGTGGGTGGAGCTGCTGATCGCAAGAACGCTGACCACCACGGACGCCAAGCCGATCTCGGCAATCATGACCCGCACGGTGGGCGCGTCCGGTGTCGACTGGGGCGTGCTCGCTGCCGCCGGGGTGCTGACCATCATTCCCGGCGCGCTGGTGATCTATTTCGTTCGCAACTACATCGCCAAGGGCTTTGCCCTGGGCCGGGTATAGGGAGGAAGATCATGGACCTGTCATGGATGGCCTGGACCCTGCCCACAAGCCTCTTCTGGGTGTGTCTCGCCGGGCTGCTGATCGCAATGGGTGTCTGGGAGTACTTCTCGCCGGGAGGCAACCCGCGGGTCGGAATCCTGCGGTTCGAGACAACCCGCGGCGACCGCCTTTTCATATCGCTGCTTGGCAGCGCCTTCATCCATCTCGCATGGCTGGGTCTGGTCGGACCCAACCTGTGGTGGGCACTTGGAATCTCTCTGGTCTACGCCGTTGGCGTGTTTCGAACAGTCTGATTCCGATCGAAATGGAGATGCGGATCTTCTGCATCTCTTGGACGCGCATAATCTTTAAAGGGAGGATAATATGCGAAATCTGCTACTGAACACGACGGCATGCGCCGCGATCATGTTGGCCACGGGCTCTGCCCATGCCGACATGGCTGCCGCGGAAAAATTCCTGGCAGAAGAAATCGGCGGACTTTCGGTTCTTTCGGAAGCCGATCAGAAGGCCGAGATGGAGTTCTTCATCAATGCCGCCAAGCCGTTCGCCGGCATGGAGATCAAGGTGGTGTCGGAAACCATCGCCACGCATGAATATGAATCCAAGGTGCTTGCCCCGGCATTCACCGCGATCACCGGCATCAAGGTCACCCACGACCTGATCGGCGAAGGCGATGTGGTTGAAAAGCTGCAGACCCAGATGCAGTCGGGCGAGAACATCTATGACGGCTACGTCAACGACTCCGACCTGATCGGCACCCACTGGCGCTACCAGCAGGTCCGCAACCTGACCGACTGGATGGCCGGCGAAGGCGCCGACGTCACTAGCCCGACGCTCGATGTTGCCGATTTCATCGGAACGTCGTTTACCACCGGTCCCGACGGCAAGCTCTACCAGCTGCCGACCCAGCAGTTCGCGAACCTCTACTGGTTCCGCTATGACTGGTTCAACGACGAGAAGAACAAGGCCGACTTCAAGGCCAAGTACGGCTACGACCTGGGCGTTCCGGTCAACTGGTCGGCTTACGAAGACATCGCCGAGTTCTTCACCGGCCGTGATCTGTCGCACCTGGGCGTAACCGGCGCGGTCTATGGCAACATGGACTACGGCAAGAAGGACCCCTCGCTCGGCTGGCGCTACACCGATGCGTGGATGTCGATGGCCGGCATGGGCGACGTTGGCGAGCCCAACGGTCTTCCGGTCGACGAGTGGGGCATTCGCGTGAACGAAAACTCGCAGCCCGTGGGTTCCTGCGTAACCCGCGG
>JAHJUC010000213.1 GCA_018829385.1 Alphaproteobacteria bacterium | reverse complement strand
GAACGCCTCCCGGCGTCGATCGTCGTCTCCAACGCCGATGCCGGATGGACCTACACCAGGCTGCTGGCCAACCATCCGCGCAAGCGCTGGACCGACGCCAAGGTCGAGCGCGCCAAGTATTCGATGAGCCTGTTTGTCTGGTATTTCGGCACCGACCGCCGTTATGAAAAGGTCGGCCACCACACCGTGATGATGGGTCCGCGCTATGCTGGGCTGCTGCACGACATTTTCGACGCCAAGGTGCTCGCCGAGGATTTCAGTCTCTACCTGTACCGTCCGACCGCGACCGACCCGTCCGTCGCGCCCGAGGGCTGCGACACCTTCTACGTCCTGTCGCCGGTGCCCAACCTGGACGCGGCAATTGACTGGACCACCGCCGCCGAACCCTATCGCCGCAGGATCGAGGCCCATCTCGAGGCGACGCTGCTGCCCGGCCTTGGCCGGCATGTGGTGACGCAGCGCCTGATGACGCCGGTGGATTTCCGCGACCGCCTGCTCTCGGTCAAGGGGGCAGCCTTCGGCCTGGAGCCGGTGATCACCCAGCTTGCCTGGTTCCGGCCGCACAACAAGAGCGAGGAAGTGGAAAACCTGTTCCTCGTCGGCGCCGGAACCCATCCCGGTGCCGGGCTTCCCGGCGTCGTCTCCTCGGCCAAGATACTCGACAAGGTAGTGCCCCATGCCAGCACCGTCGTCTGAGACCTTCATGCTCGATCCCGGTCTTCGCAGGGAATGCGAGGAAGCAATCCGCGCCGGCTCGAAATCCTTTCTTGCGGCCTCGATGCTGCTGCCCGGCTCGACCCGGTCGGCCGCCCGCGCGCTCTATGCCTTCTGCCGCGCCGCCGATGACCTGATCGACGAGAGCGCCGATCCGGCGGAAGGGCTCTTCGAAATCCGCGCCCGGCTCGATGCCATCTATCGCGGCACGCCGGGCAGCCATCCCGCCGACCGCGCCTTCGTCGCCGTCGTCGAGCACTACGCCATGCCCCGCGCGCTGCCCGCCGCCCTGATCGAGGGCTTCGAGTGGGATGTCGAAAACCGCACCTACCAGAGCTGCGACGAACTCTGCGGCTATGCCGCCCGTGTCGCCTCAAGCGTCGGTGTGATGATGACGCTGATCATGGGCGTCTGTGACCGGGCGGTTCTCGCCCGTGCCGCCGATCTGGGGCTGGCGATGCAATTGACCAACATCGCCCGCGATGTCGGCGAGGACGCCCGCCGTGGCCGCCTCTACCTGCCGCTCGACTGGCTCGACGAGGCCGGCATCGTGCCGGAGGACTTCCTTGCCGATCCGAAAGCCTGTCCGGCGATGCGGGCCACCGTCGAGCGCCTGCTCGATGCGGCCCACATTCTCTATGCCCGTGCCATGACCGGCATTGCCGGCCTGCCGCTGAGCTGCCGCACGGCGATCCGCAGCGCGGCGCTGATCTACCGCGAGATCGGTCGGGAGATCGAGATTGCCGGCCATGACAGCATCACCACAAGGGCGCATACCTCGACACGGCGCAAACTCGAGCTCATCGCCCGTGCGGCGGCGACGCCGTTCCTGTTCCAGCCGGTCTCCACCGAGCCCGCCCATCAGGAGGTCCGGTTCCTGGTCGAGGCCGCCGCCGCCGGGCGCATCAGTGCGCCATCGGGGCTCGATGCCAAGGCCGGGCGCATGATCGAACTGATGACCCAGTCGGAAATCCGCCGCCGCGCCGTGGATGCGGAGGCGTGACATGATCCAGTACGCCGGCCTGATCGAGATCGCGCTGAGCTTCGGCGGCTTCATCCTGTTCATCATCTGGCAGATGCGCACGCTCAAGCGGGATATCCGGGCGCGGGAAGAACGTGAGGCACGAGAGCGTGCGGCGGCTTCTGAGCAGGCGGAAGACGAGGCGCCGAAGACGAGTTGATCAGGTTGATTTGATCAGCCCGCCCGGCGCGGCATCCGGAACGGAAGCATCGCCTTGACGATGGGCGAAGCGAAACGGTCGCCCGACAGGCTCTCGTGCATCAGCTCGACAGTCTCCCCCATCAACTGCGTGCGGATCACCGAGCGGGTGT
>JAHJUC010000212.1 GCA_018829385.1 Alphaproteobacteria bacterium | reverse complement strand
GAACACCCTCGCTTTGCTGCCAGATCTGGAAGCGGCGCAGGTCATCTGCGGTCGCGGTATCGGGAGACCGCCCCAGAAAGCTCGCGAGGCGTCCGACATCGCGCAGGTAATTGCGTTGGGTCTCGTGCCCGAAGTGGCGCAGGTTCATGTCATCGATCAGGCGTTGCCGAAGCGGGCTGATCGCGGGCGTTTTCGATTGGTTGTGCATGGTCAGGCTCCTTGTTGAAGAAACCCTCCATGCTCTGCCTGCGGCAACCGCCGTTCAATCCGCCTGCAGTCGACGATCAAAGCACCTCAGCCGCCACCCGCACCCTCCCGCGCAGCGGGTTCGTTCTCCGGCCCCATTTCGGTCCTTCATTCCCGACGCCCCGGACGCTGCCGAGACGCTGTCCAGGCTCGCCGACGAACTCGACGAGGCGGAACAGGCCCGCGAATCCACGGCCGCGACATTCGAGCACAACGACATCCCGATGGCGCCGCTGGACGAGCAAGCCGCCGAGTTGGTCGATGCGGTGATCACCGACGCCAAGCAGGCCGCAGAACCGATAGCGGCTGCCGTCCAGAGCGTCACCGAGGTTCCGACGCCGGTTGTCGCCGCTGAGCCCATGGCCACGCCTGTGGCCATTTCTGAGCCCGAACCCAAGAAACAGGCGCGCGGCAAGTCGAACCGGCCCGGCAAGAAACCCCGGAAGCGCTGATCGATCGGCAGCAAAAAGGGCGGGGATTTGAGCCCCTGCCCCGGTATTCAATGCCCATATCGACCGCGTTATTTGATGTTGGCGACCCGGTCGACGAAACTGAACGAAATGTCGCCGTTCTCGTGGGCAATTAGATCTTTGATGCTGAACACGCCTACGTACCCGACCTTTTTGGCACCACCGTCCTCATTGCGCTCGCTGACCTGCATAACCACCAGACCGCCGCTGATTTCCAGCGATGTGATCGCGGCAACAAAGTCGTTGTTCGCCGGGCGGTCAGTGGCGTTGTGAACGTAGCGTTCTCCGCGCTTGAAACGGTCGGCATGGATGACCGGCAGCGCCGCATATGTGTGGCCACCCACTGCGTAGTTTTCAACGACCCATTTACCGACGGTGCGCTGACGATTGTTTGGCGGTGGAAGCGTTTCCATTGTCCGGATCTCCTATTTGAAAGTGAACGCCAGTGCGTTCTGCTTGGCGGCAAAGCAGGCCTGCATTGGGTCGATCTGATGCGATGCCTGAAAATCCAGCGAACCGGAGAGCATGCTGTTCGCCGCGCCCTGTTCCCCATGCTGCTCGTAGTAAAACGGCAGGGCGACAAATTCCCGTCTGGTATCCTCGCGCAATTCAAGATTACCGCATCGTTTCGCGGCTGCCATTGCCATACCGGCATTGTAGGCATAATACGAGGAGACGATGGTGTTGTGATGCGGAGACTGCTTCGGTTCTGGTGCCGCTGCGACTGTGGCCGCTGACAGCGGCTCCAAGGCCTTTTCATTGGCATCAGCCTCAGTGCGACCGTCGACATCACCCAACCACGACCGCTCGTACTCTTCAGGGTCTTCCTGCGAATTAATCGCGACCAAACACGACAAGTAGTTGCCGCCAAAACCGTCGCGCCCGTCGGCGAAATCCTGCTGCAAACCTTCCCGTTCGATCATGTCGGCCCACTTCCCCCGCAATTGAGGATCGATGACCTGCACATTCGGACATTGTGCCAGCGCCGCCTCAAAGTACCCGTGATTTCGGGCAATCTGGATTTCCTCTTCAGATGCCGCCAATGCCTGTGCGCCGAACAGTGCCGTTGCGACGACCAGCGGTAGTGTGAATTTTTTCATTTTGATATCCTCCGTGGTCGATGGTTCTCAACCCGTGCTGCCCGTATGGGGTACCGGTTTTGAAGGCGTTCCGTCACGGTGTCCAGCTGCTTGCGGACCGTGCTGCCGAAAATCTTGTATCCTGAGCAAGTGCACCGATGGTTTTGGTTTTTCGGGCCACTGGCCGGTTTAAATTTTGGGCTTGATCGGGACCGATTGAACGGGATGAGCACAGCCGCGCCGTGGCGGGATCGGCGGAACCTAGACCTGCCTGAAGGCCAGCGCTGCTGCGGCCTACTTGATCAGCCACCCCGTGCAATGATGTTTTCTCGCGTCTTCATAATTTTCGCCTTGTAGTCAGCATCGTCGGTATACTGCACCGAGAATTTGCGACCGTCGGGCTTGTAGACAGCACCCGCCAAGTTGTGCGAGCTGATGTAGTTGTCATAGTCCCGGCAAACGGCAGTGAGCTGGAAAATCCGCCAAAGCATGTCGGGATCGCGGGTGGCGGAAAGCAGCGTCTTGACCACGGAAAACTCAGCCTTATGCCACTGCCCGTTCCGGCTCAAGGCGTGTTCGATGCTGACGAAAACCGGCATGCATTTGGTCGGATTTGCCGCATCCCGCGCAACGCGCTGCTCGGCGGTGGTGCTGTCGTCGTCACCTAGCTTGCTGCGCCATGACGACCGCTGCCGGAGCGTTTTGAGAACAAAGAATTCTTCGGCTGTCAGCTTGATGCCCCACGGATCAGGAGTACCAACGCCAAAGCCTGCCTGCAAGAACACCCATTTCGCGCGCTGTTCTTGCTGCTGGGCCGCGTTTGGAAGGTCGCTCAGCGCGTCGCGTTTGAATTCCGGATGCGGCGCGCCGGACAGTCGACGAGATCGATCCGCGATACGCTCGCGCTCGCGCATAGCCAACAGATGCGCCACCACCGTCGTCAGATCTGCCAGCGGGGCGTCCTCTTTGCCCGGCAGTGTCAGGCCGGTCATAGTGGCATAGCTACCGGCAGACAGGATATCGACGTGACCAAGGATTCCGATCTTGCGCGCGCCGATCTGCTGCAGCAGCTCTCTGTCGCGGCAGTAGCCGATCAAATGCTGACCCTTACCGCTTGGCGAAAACTCGGCGTAGCAGTCGACGTCGTTGATCATGCTTGCACTTATTGCAAGCTGTTCCGCCGTGACATTATCCTTGTAGGCGTCGCGGTCGATGACGATCAGCCCTTGGTCGATGTTCCAAGGCTGGATCACCCGGCCAATGCCCTCAACCGGCGCAATCAAGGTCGTGCGCGTCTTCTCGCCGGTTTCCGGATCGTAGATGTCGTGGCCCCTACCCCGGAACATCCTGCAGACCGACAGCCTCACCTGCTCGAACGTGCCCCACGTTTGCGGATTGGAAACAAGCGCGTTGCTCAATGCATTCTTCGTGGCGCCGACCGGCGCGACCGGGATCTTGCCTTCGGTGTAGCCTACCCATGCGCGACCCTGCGTCAGCGGTTCGAGCTGCCAAGGCGTTTGCCACATGATCGGCATGGCCGGGACCACGACGGGTTGCTGTGGGGCTGATATTGAGCAAGTAGGCCGTATCGGCATGTCGGGCGTCTCCAATGATGGCTAAGGCCTACTTACGCCGCCAGAACCGACCTCTTCAGGTGTCGGCTTGCAGGTGCCGCAGCTTCGGGCATCGCCCCGGCGCAGCACGACGGATTGAATTGACTTGGTGTTGCCGCAGTCGCAGCGGCACAGAAAACGGACCGGATTACCGGCGCCGAGATCGCGCTCGATTACCGTGAGTTTGCCATATCGGTGGCCTGACAGGTCCAGAAAGCGGCCCATGGGTTAGTGTCCTTGTCGTTGTTGTTGTTTCAACATATGCATGTTTATGCAGGGCGTAACAACGTCGACAAAGTGGTTTAGTGGCTAGAAAGCAGCGCAATCAACAGAACTTGCGTCTGGTAGCGTATATCGCTAGAATATACATATAACGTATTACTATCATGTTGCGACCAACGGAAAACATATCTGGTTAGAACTGTTGGACAAAAATTATGTCGTCGTTCTTTCTTGATTAATGCTGTTGACAGGCGAACTTTGCGCTCATATGTTAAACTGTCTGTTGACCTGTCGGTCGGCAACGAAAAGAGTTATCGAAGAGGGTTTGTAGGATGGACATTCGCGACGAACTGTTGGCCGCGACAAGCATCGAGCAGCAGATTGACCTGCTGTGCCGGGCTGTGCAGGCGCTTCCTGCCGACAAGGTGCACCACATCGCTGCCGCCACCGGAATTTCGATCCATACGATCAAGTCATTCCGCTACGGGCGCCGTCAGGTGCCGACATATCGCAACGTTGACGCGTTGCTCAGCTACTTCGCTCCCGAGTTTCGAGTAGGCCTGCAGAAGGTCGACGAGAAAGCGGTGGCCGGTCCGGGAATTCCCCGCCAAACCGTGACCGGTCACCTCAATTCGGAAACGCAAGGGCTCGTCACCGCCTAGGGCGACATCAACCGGCTTCGGTCCGTGACCTCATTGCGAACAGGGCAGTGATGGGGGTGCGAATCGAAGCTCCGGCAACTCGAACTATCGGAAGGGGAAACCGACATGCTGCTCAGTCCCTGATTAGGCGTCAGACAAGAAAAAGTCCACTCGAAAGCGGGCTTTAACTTTTCGCGCCGACCACAAAAATCGAGGCGACTATAAGAACTTGAGCAACGTTCATATAGCCGCTGTCGTGCGCGATGTCAAATTTTGTTTGCTATCATGAGGCGCGCCACCAATGGCAACCGACATCGAAAATTCCCAAGGTAACGAACCCTCATATCCGGACGGCGTCGAGCTGACGACCGCCGAGGCTCCGGGCCGCAACGACGACCACGCGGCAAGCATCGACGCAGCCGTGATCGCCATGCCCGCGCACCTGCAGCCGGGCAACGTCATTCCGCTGGCCGGTCGTGCGGGTAGGCCTAATCGTGACGACAAGATCGACGAGTCCGTCATGCCGTCGAAAATCGATCAGCACCCGGCACACGTCCAAGTCATGATCGCACGGGCCGCCGCTGGCATCGTGACAAAGTATATTGATGCGCTACCGACCCTGACATCTGAGCACCAGCTCACCGAGATCGGGCGCAAGCTTGGCTACTGTGGATCTTTCGGCCCAGAGATCGCGAAAACCGTCATTCACAAATATGGCGGCGACCCGCTACAGACCAAGATTCGCCTGTTCGGTGGTTTCGATCCTGATCCGGAGATGGAAGATCTCGTTCGTCGGGTAGCTCAAGAAGCGGTGCTGCAATCGCCGGAGTACGTTCTGGCTGACATGAATAGAAAATACCGGCAACTGACGAATGCAGGCGGCAAGGTCCGCATAGTGCACCTAGAAAAAGCTGCGGACGGCACGATTCGATCCGATCAGGGCAAGCGAGATTTCGCAGACGCTGGATCTAATCGGTCGGTGTGTCTCGGTCTTGACGAAAAGGGGCGTCTGGTCATGCGCAACGCCCATGTCTGGTGGATGAGTCATCCTGACAGCAACACTTATGTTAGTGACATTTTCTTTCCCGGACAGGTCGAGCTTTATGGTAGTGGTGATTACAATATCTGGCGCGGTTGGCCTGAGCGATTGGTCAAAGCACCGGCAGTGTATGGCGAGCGTCCGGACAAACACCCGAAAGATCATTGGCCAACGCTGTTTGACTACCTATTCAACGTCATATGTAGCGGCAACTCTGAGAACTTCGCTTATGTTATGCAGTGGCTTGCCCATGTGCTGCAGCATCCACGGGCGTTTGACCTAACAGCTATCGTTTTGAAAGGCGGCATGGGCATCGGCAAGACCAAGTTCATGCAACTTTGTCGCGCCTTGGTCGGCCCAGACTATGCGAAAATCCTAACACGTAGTGACGAGTTCACAGGCAAGTTCAACGTCGGCATGGCGAATAAGCTTTTCATCGGCGTTGACGAGGCCGTGGCCGCAAACGACAAAGTACAAGAGGGCCTGATCAAGAACTACATCACAGGCCAGACCTACAGCGTCGAGCGCAAATTCGTGGACGCCGTCGACGCCCTCAAATACTTTCGCCTCGTCATGGGCTCAAACGAGCGTTGGGTGGCGCCCGTGGGCCTAGATGATCGCCGGTTCTTTGTGCTGAAGGTCAGCGAGATCCGCAAAAAGGACGCGGCATATTTTGCCGCTGTGGACGCGGCCATTGATGGGCCGGAGCTTGCGGCCATGTTCGAATTCCTGCGGAAGCTGGACATCAGCAATTTCAGGCTCGGTGACATTCCGGAGACGGAAGCGCGGATAGAGCAGAAGGCCTATTCCTTGCGCGGCCCTGAGCGCATCCTCGTCGATGTCCTTGACGCTGGCATGATCCGGGGCCTCATTGGTGATCCGACCACGGTTGACGGCGGCGAGTTCAGTCCGCTGCTCGCCGGGCAGCCGATCAGCATGCGCTATTGCATGACTACCCCGTTCTTCGAGATGCTGGAACAGCACAGGCACGGCAGCAACCGCATCACGATCACGATGGCCGGGACGCTACTCAAGGCGTTGTCTCTGCCGCATTTGTCTCAGCGGTCCGTGTCAGCTACCGGAACGGCTAAAGGCCACGCTGTTCCGGCTGGCAGATTCATCCCTGATCTTGGTGACGCGCGGCGCATTTTCGAAGCGGTTCACGTCAACGGGGCAAAGTGGAATTGGCAGGACGACAGCGAAAACTGGTCTGGTTCATAACAAGTGTTGTTAGGTTTTCGGCGCAAAGTGCGGAAGCTGAAGTAAATTAGGAGCAAAAAGGGCGCTAAAACGGCGTCCCTTTTTTTGGCGAAGTGAAAAAGCCCAGAGTTGTTATAACAGGCCGTGTTATGGTTTTTCTGGTGAAGTCGGGCGGATGGGCTAAATTTTGGGGCCGGGCGCAGGCGTTGGTCAGCCTATACCAACTTTTTGGAACAGGGTTGCCATTTTTGTCTGCAGACCCTGTTGAGTCTGTATCAGATTGATTTATAACGGTTTTTTGGAGCTTTGGAAATCGGTATACAGGATACAGACCCCCGAAAAAAAGCAACAAGAAAATACGAAAAAAATAGGAAATTGGTATAACATGAAATAAGGCAAATAGGGCAATCATCGCCACAATTGCCTAAATTGTGTGACACGTATTAAACACATATACCAATTAATTTTTTCTCTTATATAACATCTCTTTTAACCCTGTATACCCTGTATGCCCTGTATACAGTTGGTTAGCCTATTGATTTATAAGGGAAATTTTGAAGCAGGGTTGTGGCGATTGGATTTTGCAACTCTGCTTGACCCTGTATCCGGGTTGAATGGCTGGTTAATTGGTATGCAAGTAGGCCGGAGATGCGATTTGGCTGGTGGGCTGGTCGGCTTTGGGTGGGGTGGCGTCGATGGCGGCTCGGTGATCTGCGGTATACGTAGCGGGTGCGGTTTCGGTGGTGCTGGAAATGGTGGGGGGAATTAGGTTAGGTGGGGTGTTGGTTTATGCACCCATTTAATTTTCGGATCGGCTCCCCGCTGCGCACATGCACGAAGAATGTTACAGGATTTCTGGATTTCGCCCTGACCCTGCAACATGTCGTTTGTCAGACCCTACTGACAATTGTCATGTTACCGGATTCGATCATATCGAGGCTGACCCGCAACATATCGGCAAAGCTTCGCCGCCCCGCTCGTTGACGTCCCAACGGCACGGGGTTAGAATCGGCGTTGCCGAACCAGCAAATCAGCTGTCAGCCAAAACCTATACGGTATGTGTATATCAACCCCGGAAGCTTCGTCAATGGAACCAACACCGATCCAGATCCAACCGCAGCCGGTGCCAATGCCGAGGCCGGTGCCAATGCCGCCCCCTGTGGCAACATCCCCAGAGAAGGCTCAGGACGCGCTTTCAGGGGCTCCGAGGTCCGAGGACAGCGCCAAAGCCGCTCACGGCGCTCCTGAGCCCATCCCTGCCCATCTGGTCAGTGCTTTGGCCGGATTGCCGGATCACCTGAAGCCGGAGAACGTCGAGAAGCACATGCCTGCCCGGCCAATCAACAACCCGGCGCTGGCAGCGCATATTCTGGAACGGGACGCCGAAGCAGCAGCGGAAGGGCGTCCGAGGACGGCGAAGCAGATCGCCAAGGCCTACCGCGAAGAAGGGAAGCAAGCCCGGCTGGCCTATCGCGAACGGCTTGCGGAGATCATGGCCGAGGTGGTTGAGCCCGTCCCGACCGGCGATCCGCAGGAAGACGCCCGGCAGCACCGGATCTACTCGACGTGGGTGGCGAACCGGGCAAGCTGCGAATCATTGGCGGACGCACTTGCCGTTGTGCATTCGGCCATGACTGACCCGACGGTGAGCCCGACTTCGCTGAAGGCCGCCGAGATGGTGATCACAAGGGCGACCTACGACGTCGCGACGTTCATCACCCATGCGTTGGACCTCGACGAGCGACTTTCGGTCGAGAAGCGGATGGCCATCGTTTCGCGGGCGTATTCCAACGGGAAAATCTCGTCTGGTGAGCTGCAGGCCGTGATCAACGCGCTCAAGGCCGAATCGGAAGTGATCGCCAGCGAGCTGATCGAGAAGCTGGAAGCGTTGCAGGCTCAGGCCGACGCCAAGACCATCCCGCACGTGAAAGCCTAGCCCTGATGGCCAAGAATTCCACGCTCAAGAAGCATCTGGCCCGCGTCACCGCTGCGGTGACGAAGCAGGTGGAAGACGAACGTGGGGCCGGAACGTGCGAACCTGTGCTTTGGCTACAGGCTGCCAACATGAACGCGACGCCCGGAATGCAGCGGATCACGGCTGCCGCCAATGAGATCGCCGACGAAGTGGCCGAGTACGCCACGCGCATTAACCTGATCGGACTGGCAAGTGGCCGGTACATTCGCTGGTTTCCGACCGAGGAAGAGCAGGCGAAAGAGCGCGGTGAGGAATATACCTATCCCGATCCCTTGCCACCGGTCTATGTGCAGAGCGGCAGGGTCACCGTTAATGAGCACGGGATCGCCGTCGCAGAGTTGGAGCGTGCCCCGGCGCGCGTCTATACCGAGACAGCTGACGAGGCGATGGCGCGCATAAATCCGGAATACGCCGCCGAGGTGACGCTGTCTGATGTGAATGATCCGGACAATGTCAGGGTGGTGGTCAAGGCCGATCAGGTCACCAAAATCCGCCCGGATCAGTCCGACGTGATCGATGTAACTGCCAACCATGCACAGCGTGACGCGGCGCTTGCCGATGATGACTGGACCGAATACGAAGACGGCGACGCCCCTGCCCGACCGGTCGCCGTGAAACAGTCCCGGAACCCCTTCCCCACGAAGCAGCCCGAAGTCGAGATCGTGGAAGTGGACGGCGCTGGGCCGAAGCCCATCGAAGTTGATACGGCGGCTTTCCTGCAGCAACTGGAAGCCGAGCGCGCCAAGCTGTCCGGCACCAGCGCCAGCGCCAAAGCGCCAGATCTTCCGGAACCGCCCGGAATCGAGCCGGACGCCAAAACCGGGCCTGTTGTGCTCGGTGCACCGGCACCGTTTGGAGCGAACCAACCATGACCGACAATGTCACCCCCTTCCCCGGCGCTGTGCCGGTCGACATGCCCGACCGGATGGCGTCAAACAAGGCCGCCGAGCGCGCCGAAATCGAAGATTTTTGGTATAATATGCCCAGCTCGGTCGCGGCGCGCGAACAGGAAGAGCGTGAGGCAATGGAACGCGTCGAAGCCACTCGGCGCGAGGTGCTGGCCAGTCTCGCCGCCCCCCGGTTTATTCCACCTGTCAGGTATGCCGAGCCGTTCGCCATGACGCTGGCAACACATCCGGACAATCTGCCGAGAATCGGCCAAAAAAACCATGTTCACGTTCCAAATCACAAGGAAACAAGCCGATGAGCCTGCACCACGCCACCCACCCATGCGGCGCGCCGCTCGAACAGCCCCTGCCCGTGTCCTGATATGTCTCTTGTGTGGGGAAACAAGAAGCCGGTAGGAAAACCGGCACAGGCAATGCGCAAGCTGTTCAAGGGTCTGGCCAAGGCCCGTAAAGCCCACGAAGAGCGACGGGATGCCGAGCGACAGGCCTGCGCCGATCACAAGGCCGAGTTGAAGCGGCGCACCCGTGTGATAGGTTTCAAAGAGCAGGAAGCACTCGACGCCGAACGGCACAAGGCCAATATACCAATTCCGCTTGGCCTGCCTCATTAAGAAGGCGACAGCACAGGTATTGCCATTGCCACGTTTAAGTGGTTTGAGGGGCTGGGCAGAATGGCTAGGCTTCCTTGATCGCGGCCTACATCAGGCATACTTGCAAACTGCTCCTTGGTCATCGTCCCAAAATGCTTTTCCGTTGGGGCTAGCCGATGTCGGTCGCTAGACATCCTATGGACGACGCGGCAAGCTAGGAGTAATCGCATCACGGCCAAACCAGCCGCCAGCGTGCAAGAAAGACTAGCGCCATGGCAATTCCCGACATCAGACTTGTAAAGAGCCACCTCGGCGCGGTTGGCAGTGAAAAGCACCCTTTGTCCCGCGATCACCCGGAGCGTCCGGAGCACCGAGTGCTAGCCATGCGAGCTGCAGAAGACATCCACAATATCCGTCCTATGGGAAACAGCGTAGGCATTGTCGCAAATGTTGTCAGCTATGAGTGGCCTCGCATGTTGGCGGTCGTAGAAGTGTCATCGCCGCTCGCTCCCGAAACCAAACGCCAAATGACAATCCATATCGAGCAGGCTCGCAATTCAAGGCTCAACCCGAAGCCAGGAGACTGCATTGTCTTGTACATGCGCGACGATCCGCGGCCGGAGGATTACGGCCTACCCGAACGGTTTTTCGATGTGTTCCTTCGTTTTACATGGACGGAAAACGTTGACTACATTATGACCGGCGGTCCCTATGCTGCAGTTTGGGAAATCGCGGCCACGCAGCGTTGACAACTTAGGATAGCAACCCAACCTGCCCCTGTAGCATACCATCGATGCATATCTGGCGCACCTGTCGAGATTGCCGTTTCGATACCGAACGACGCAGTTAGCTGAGCGCAAAATTGTTTATGATTTAGTGCTGCAAAGCAATTGCTTAAAATAGAATCACAAGCAAAGAAACACCACGCGTATAGCGATAGGAACCGCATCCTAGCGCGGAAAAATCATGTTCTTGAATGTGACGGGAATTGCTCAATGGACGTGAACATGATTTTTCTGCTCGGCCCGTTCTCCCGCCAAAGAGGGCCGAGCTAGGTGTTGGCGTTGGTCAGCTGTTCGCTGCGATGTGAGCCCGCGCTGCGTCAATGGAAGCTGCCAGCTTCTCGTCTCGCCTGAGCGCGGCAAGCTCATTTTCAGCATCATAGATGGCTGCCCAGTCCAGCTGTCCGGCGTCCGGATCATTGACGCTGTACATCTTGCGGGGCTCTGTTGCCGGTGTCGGCTCGGTGCCTGCGAACAGCGCGGCCATGACATCGGCCCGCAAATACTCCGGCTTGTTGGCTGGGCAATTCGGCAGCGTTGGGATGCCTGCTCTCTTGATCCGTTCGAGCGTCGCCTTTCGACCGAGGCCGAGCATTGCCGCCACGTCCGACGTCGTCATTCGCAGCCGGTCCGCTGCCTTCTCATTGGCTGCCATGGCGCGCCGCCCTTTCCACAGGTGAAATCACTGCCGGGCATTCTATCAGCGCCTCAAGAGGATGCAATAAAGCGCGAAATCGGTATAATTAGTTGAAGTATGGGAAAGACGTATTTGAAAATCGACGAAAATATTTATTCAACAACGTTTTCAAGACTTTGGCGCGGAACATCCTGTAGCCGCATCAACCGCGACGTCCGTTTTGCCAAGGAAAAGCATCCCTACAACACCCATGTCAGCGCGGTGATCACCCGCTCGGGCACCAAGAAGGACCAGGGGCTGCTCTATTTCCACGTCTCCCCGGACGAGAGCTTCCTGGCCGTCGGCTTCTACGCGATGGAATCCGACGAGTTGCGCGCCTTCCGCGAGGCCATCGTCAAGCGCAAGGATCAGTTCGACGCGGCGCTCAAGCCGCTCACCGCTCTGGGCTTCGTCTTCGACCGCGGCAACAGCCTAAAGCGCACTCCGCGCGGTTTCGAGGACATCACCGATCCGGCGATCATCGATCTGCTCCGGCTCCGGCACCTGACCCTGTCGCGGCGCTTTTCCGCCGACCGGCTCGAAGGTACGGCGCTGCTCGACGACCTCACTGAGCTGGCCGAAGCCGCGCAGCCGTTCCTGAATTTCGGCTGGCGCGTCATCGACCCGGTCCGCGCCGCCCGCGACGAAACCAACCGATAGGAAAGAGACACGAGCATGCCCAAGAGATCCCTGATCGGCCTGCTGGCTCTCGTTCTGGCGCTGCTGCCGCTTCAGGCCGCCGCCGCCGACGACGCCAACGAGATCGACCTCAAGCTGTTCGGCGAGAACGTCATTCAGGGCTGGGACGGATGCAGCTTCGGCCTCTGGCAGCACAACCGGAATCCGGCCGACGACCGCTATGCCTACGTGTTCTTTGCACCGATCCCCGATGGCGAGGCGCTGCCCGGTTGGGTCAAGATCGGCGACGATAACATCGAGGTCTCCCGCGTCGACATCGGCTCGGCCGACACCGGCATGCTGGAGCCGTTCCGGCTCTATCGCGATCCGGAGGCCAGGCTGACGGTGATGATGGAGATCTTGGAGCAGACCCGCACCGATGCCGGCATCGAGGTCACCGACGGACGCCTGACCTTCCTCAGGAATGACAAGTTCCCCTTTGCCATCCGCGTCAAGGGCCTGAACGGCTGCCCCGGCGCCGGCGCCGAAGCGGCTCCTATGGGATCCGCATCATCCGGCCTCAGGCTCGGCGCACCGGTCGGCCATGACAGCCTCTCGAGCGTCCCCGCCCCGGTGCTGCGCGCCATTGCCGCCGATGCGCCCGAATGCGATCCGCAATCCACAGCCGGCTATTCCTTGGCCTACGCCATCTCCGACGAGGTGACGCTTTGGCAAGTGCCGTGCAATCTCTACGCCTCCAGCGGTTCGAGCGTCTTTGTGGTGACGTGGGCCGGCTATTCCGATCACGCCACGCTTCTCCTGTTCCCGGCGGCGCCGGGAATGGATATGAACGATTACGCCGAGCTGTTGAACGCAAGTGTCGACCCGGCCAGCGCAACCGTCACGTCCTATTCGATCGACAGCGGCGGCGATTGCGGCTCGTTCAACAGGTTTGAGCTGGTTGAGGCCGAGGGGGAGACGGTCGAATTCGTCTTGCGCGAGTTCCGTGAGAAACCCGCCTGCGACGGGATTCAGACCGATCCGGCAGCCTTCCCGCTGGTCTATCAGAACCCTTGAACCGGAGAGCGGCGCTCGGCCTTCAGGCCAGCTGCACCGTGACGCCCGCTTGCGATGAGCGGGCGATCGCCTCGATCAGCGCCTGCACTTCGAGCGCCTCGCGCCCGGTGATGGCCGGGGCGCGGTTCTCGCGAATTGCACGGGCGAAATCTTCAATCAGCGCCTTGTGCCAGTCACAGGGAAACGCCATCGGATCGGCGCCGCCGCCGGTGGCCGCCGGTTCACCGGTCTCCTCCCGCCGCCCATCGCGCCAGTTGACCGTGAGCTGCCCCGCCTTGAGCACCGCCGTGCCCAGCGTGCCGTCAAGCGTGATCGATTCCGCCAAACCCGGATAGCTCGCCGTCGTCGCCACGATCGAGCCCACCGCCCCGGAGGCAAATCGGACGCCGGCGGTGGCGAAATCCTCGGCTTCCATCCGGTGCAGGCTGGTCGTGGCGCACAGCGCCTGCACGGAGGCGACTGGCCCGGCAAGATGCAGCATCAGGTCGAGCGTATGGATCGCCTGGCTGATCAGAACGCCGCCGCCGTCGCGCGCATAGGTGCCGCGCCCCGGCTGGTCGTAGTAATCCTGGCCGCGCCACCAGGGCACCTCCACCCGCACCAGTCCGATTTCGCCCAGCGCGCCGGTTTCGACCAGGGTCCGCAAACGTCGAGATCCGGCCCGAAACCTGTGCTGCAGCACGATGCCCAAATGCACAGCGTGACGCTCGCAGATTTCGACCAGAGCTTGCGCCGCAGAAACCGTCCGCTCGACCGGCTTCTCCATCAGAATATGCTTGCCGGCTTTCGCCATCATCCCGACGATCTCCGCCCGTTGATCCGGCGGGGTGGCGATGATCACGGCTTCCACCGAAGGATTGGTCGCGATCTCCTCGAGACTGTCGAAAATCCTGTAGCCGCGGGCCTGTGCGACCGTCTCGGACCTG